>CBFGQN010000232.1:0-6580 GCA_965650895.1 uncultured Ignavibacteria bacterium
GACGGCTTCGAGCCGTTCGATTCGGCCGGATCGTGGCTCCCGCGGGGAGTGGGAGATACCGATGGTGATGGTCTGAAGGAGGTGCTCGGTCAGTCGAGCGGGACGGCGATTATCTACGAACAGGAGACTCCCGGCGGCAGTCCTTTTGATGATGTCCTGTTCTCTTCGCTCGACTCCAACAGGTTCTATCCGGGAGGGATGTACGATTTCAACGGAGATGATCGGGATGAGGTGATCGGATATACGATCGACTCGACGACCAGGGAGCAATATTACATCGTGCTCACACGGGATGGGGAAGGATACCGGCAGATTGCCCGGCTCGACAATCCGACCGCACCCGATATCGGATCGGCCGTTAACGTCCTCAGCGCAAGCGACGTAGCGATCTCCGACGTCAACGGGAACGGCAGGGCCGAGATCCTCTTCAGCGACAACGACGACGACTTCATTCTGTATGAGTGGAACGGAACGGACGGATTCGAGCTCCTCTGGTACGAGGAGAACGACGGAAGGGAGGGGGACAACAGAAATTTCTTTGCTGCCGGAGATGTCGACAACGATGGGCGGGACGAGCTCCTGCTGGTCTATCGGGCCCCCCTCTTCCGGAACGACGAGCGGGAGTACGAACCGCCGGTCTGGACGATTCGTCTGATGGCGTTCGACGACCAGGGGAATGGGAGGGAGATGACCCGTGAGGAAGTCGCCTGGGTTCGGGGGGACACGGATTTCCGAACCGGCGGAGCCGTCGGCGAGCTTGACGGGGAGCCCGGCGAGGAGATCGTCCTCTCGATCTTCCCGAACCTTTACCTTTTCCGCTGGGATACCCCTCTCGAACGGATGAAGCCCTTCTGGTGGCGCGGGGGATCGATCATCAACCAGCCGATCATTCGGGACTTCGACAAGGACCTGACGAATGAACTTGGTGTGGGGGATGGAGACCGGATCAACTTCTATCAGATCGATCCGGAATCGGGGGCTCCTCTTCCGCCGGCCGGACTCGATGCCTGGGCGTTGAGCGATTCGTCGGCTTTCCTTCGTTGGGGAGACGTTCCCGGAGCCGAACGCTACCGTATCTATCGCGCCTTGCTCGATCTTCCGGGAGATCAGATTCGCTTCGATTTTATCGCCGAGACAACCGGAACCACCTTTGCCGACACCGGTGTCGGGACCGATGCCGGACGATTGGACCGGGAGGCGAACTACGGCTACATCGTCACCGCAGTCGACGACGAGGCGTCCGATCCGGAAAGTCCGGCGAGCGAGGTCGTCTCGATCTTCACGCACGAACCGGCCCGACTGGTCTCCGCAGAGCCGATCAGCGGCAGACAGATCGTTCTCGATTTCTCGGTCGATCTTGCCGAAGGTCTTTACAGAAGCGGCGCGATTCTGGTAGTGAACAATCTTGCCGACAGCCGGACCGAACATGTCTCTTCGCTTCTGTATCATGGGGAGCGTTCACTCCTTCTGACCTTTGCCGATGATCAATTCGATCAGGAGCTGATCCTGCAGCCGACATCGATTCTGCGCGACCGCTTCGGTACGCCCGCCGATACCGCCGTCTCACTAACGGTGAAGATGCCGGCGCGGGAGGAAGAGGAACTCTTCGCGGCGACAAAAGCCGAGCCGGCGGACGGGAAAGCGATTGCCGTTACGTTCAACCGCGAGGTCGACGAAGCGAGCGGCACAACGAGCTCGCATTATCGTCTTGATCCTCCCGGCGAGATCATCTCGGTGGAGATCGACCCGACGAACTCCCGACGGGTTCTTCTTCGACTTGAGGAATCCTATCCGCTCGGTCCCTTCGGTTTCGACTACACCGTGACGATCTCCAGCGAGGTCCTCTCGGCTGATGGAATTCCGCTGAATCGCGGGGCCGGAAGCGTCGTCGGTTTCACCATCTCAGCCGAATCGCTCGACGAACTTTTTGTCTATCCCCACCCGTTCTCCCTCAGTCGTCACGATCACGTCACCTTTGCCGGACTTCCCCGGGCATCCACTATCCGCATCTACACGGGGTCCGGAGCGCTTCTGCGCGAATTGAACGTCAATCAGGGGGACGGAGGGAGCGAGTGGGACGGTCGCGACGGCCGTGGCAAGCCGCTTCCGACCGGCATCTATCTCTACTCCGTAGTGATTGTTGCCGCCGACGGCACCGAGTCGGAATCCCGGCTGAAAAAGATTGCGATTGTTCCCTAAAGGTCATTTTTACTCTTGTTCGGCCGGTTCGGGGACAATTGAACTACAGTTCGTTTCAGACAAACTTTGTGTCGGAGGAGCGTGGGGGCGTATCTTTGCGGTTCGCTACATTTGAACAACATCCGGAAGGGAGGGTTAGCGATGAAGTCACATCATGTGGAGGGGAAGAAAGGGGCATCCGCTCTTCTGGTGATACCGATAGCGGGGCTTGAAGAAAAGGAATATCCGTTCGAATTCTCGGTCGACGCCGCAAGGCTGGAACTTGAGGATCAGTACCGGGGGATCATTCAGGTGAGCGGAGCCGTTTCCCGGGTGGCGAGTCAGTACCACATCCACGGAACGATCAGTGCCGAACAGATCGGTGAATGCGATCGTTGTCTGGTCGATACGGAACGGCAGGTGGAGACGGAGTTTTCCCTGTTTTTTCAGGTCAGCGGTGAAGGTCCGGATATCGAGACCGAAGAGGAAGATGAGGGGATCGGAGGTATCTACACGTTGCGAGCGGATGACCACGCAATTGCGTTGGATGACGAGGTAATCGAATCACTGCGGCTTGCCTACCCGATGAAGAATCTCTGTCGGGAGGACTGCAAGGGGCTCTGTCCCCGGTGCGGAACCGATCTGAACAAGTCAGAGTGTGAGTGTGAGAAGGGGGCGATCGACCCGAGATGGTCGAAGCTTGAGGGGCTGTTTCCGGAAGATCCGGAGAAGAATTGAACAGCATCATACATATCATACATCTATAACGGGACGAGGTAGACTATGGCACATCCCAAACGAAAAATTTCCAAGACGCGGCGCGACAAGCGCCGGACACACTACAAGCTGTCGGCTCCGGCAATCGGCAAATGTCCGAACTGCGGCGAGATCAAGCGGCATCACACCGCCTGCACGAGCTGCGGGTACTATAACGGTCGGGTGATTCTGACGAAGACGATCTCGACGTGAGCCGGAATATCGGTGATTCGTTCAAAGGTGCGGTCTCCCCGGGGAGGCTGCACCTTTTTTTTCGGGGTGACGGGAGTTCGGTTTCTTAACACGAAGAGCACAAAGGGCACAAAGAGGATGAGCGTGCGGCGGCGGATAGCGATGAAGATCATGTACGACGGGACCGATTTCCTCGGCTGGCAGCGGCAGGCGGTCGGTCGGACGGTGCAGGAGGAGATCGAGAGGATGCTCTTCCGGCTGAACGGAGATCGTCCGGTGACGATCGTCGGGGCCGGGAGGACCGATGCGGGCGTTCACGCACACGGACAGGTTGCCCACGCCGACGTCGAGACCCGATACGACGATGCCGATCTGCTCCATGCCCTCCGGCGCATGTCTCCTCCTGATCTGGTTATCGCCGATCTGACCACCGTACCGGAGGACTTCCATGCCCGCTATTCCGCACGTCGCCGCAGCTATCGCTACCGGATCATCACGTCGCCCGATCCCTTCCAGTCCCGCTATGCCTGGTACGTTCCGATTCCGCTTGACCTGCAGAGTATGCGGGAGGCTGCAGAGCTCCTTCACGGCAGGCACGATTTCACCACCCTCTCAAAGCATAATCCCGACACGCCCGATCCCCTCTGCGAAGTCTATCGTGCCGAGTGGATCGAGAGAGAGCATCAACTGGACTTTCACGTCACGGCAAACCGGTTTCTCTACGGCATGGTCCGGCTTCTCGTCGGTTTTCAGTACGATGTCGGGCGAGGGAGCAGAGGTGCCGGCGAACTTCCCGGACTGCTTGCTGTGGCCGACCGATCGCTGCAAAGCATGGCCGTTCCGGCGGTGGGACTTTCGCTGGTGGAGGTGGGATATGACGAAGGGGAGGAAGAGATCGACGAAGGCAACCTCGAAATGAATTGATGATGAATATCTATCGGCTGAATTTTTCTTTGCGCACTCGGTCACTCTTGCGTAACATTCGCCCGGGTTATCTACGGCAACGAACTACGGATTGAATATCTATGAGCATGAGAACAGGGGATCTCAAACCGGTCTACATCCTCATCTCCCTTATCGGCCTGGCCTGCGGGGCGAACTTCTATACGATTCAGCAGGATCGACAGCTTGGGGACGAGATCGACAAGGAGATCAGGGCGGCTCCGAAGGAGTATCCCCCCTACAACAACGATCAGGTCAGAAGCTACGTCCAGAACATGGTCAACACGATCGTCCGGTCGCCGGAAATTCAATACCGGGGGACGTTCTCCTACAAGGTGACGCTGATCAACGATGACCGGACGGTCAACGCGTTCGCGACGCCGGGGGGATATATCTACGTCTACACCGGTCTGCTCCGCTTCTGCGAGAACGAGGCGATGCTGGCCGGAGTTCTGGCCCACGAGATCGCCCACGCCGAGGAGCGGCACGGTACCGAACACATGACCCGCGACAACATCGCCTCGACCGGCCTGTCGATTGCGCTCGGAAGCAACCCTTCGGAGATTGCGAAGATCGCGGCCAGTTCCGCCAATCTGTTGGCAAGTCTGGCAAACAGCCGGGAGGACGAGCTTGAGGCCGATACCCGGGGATTCGCCTACCTGCAGTCGACTCCGTGGTGGCCGGGGGGGGGGAAGCTCTTCTTCCGAAAGATTCTCGACGAACAGGGGCGGGGGACGGCAATGTTCGAGGAGTGGCTCTCGACCCATCCGGCTCCTGAAGACCGGATCGAGAATATTGAGAAGCTGATGAAAGAGAAAAAGACGCCGGGGCCGACCGAGGAGAATCTGAGAACGAGCAGCTACCGGAGTATGCTGCGAAGCATGAGATAATGTTCTTCTCCCTCCGGAGGAGGGGGAAGCCGAAAGATGGGGGAACAGAGTTTTTTGTACGAACCGAATGACGCTATTCCATATTCCATTCGACAATGAAATTCAACGAACGCTACGACAAGATCATTGAAAGCAACGGGACACGACTCTGCGTCGGTCTCGATACCGATCCGGCGTGGATTCCGGACCACCTGAAAGGGGAGGCAAATCCCGTCCTGGCCTTTAACCGTGCGGTTATCGAGGCGACGAGCGACCTGGCCTGCGCCTACAAGATGAACCTTGCCTTCTACGAAAGTGGAGGGAAGGAAGGACTGGAAGCACTGGAAGGGACGATGGCGAGCATTCCGGAGGGCGTCATCTCCATCGGCGATGCCAAGCGGGGGGATATCGGCAACACCGCCGATCACTATGCCCGCTCTCTCTTCGACGTCTGGGGATTTGATGCGGTGACGGTGAATCCCTACATGGGGACCGATACGCTGGAGTCCTACTTCCGGTTCGACGGGAAATGCGTCTTCGTTCTGGCCCTGACCTCGAATCCCGGTTCGGCCCAGTTCCAGCGCGTCGTCGCCGACGGGCAACCTCTCTACGTAACGGTAATCGACCACTGTCTGGACGCCTTCGGGGATGCCGACCAACTCGGCTTCGTCGTCGGTGCAACCCATCCGAACGAGCTGGCCGAGATACGGGGGCACGTCGGCCGGGAGATACCGCTGTTGATTCCGGGGATCGGCGCGCAGGGGGGAGATGCCGAGGGGACCATCCGCGCAAACAATGGGGGTGTCGCCTTCGTCAACGTGTCGCGCGGCATCAGCAAGGCCGGATCGGGAGAGAACTTTGCCGAGGCGATTCGTGAGGCTGCACGGAAGTTTGTGGCGGAGCTGAGCGTCGGCGATCCGGACGAGCGGATCGTTTCGGCGGGCGAAACCGTCTGACGTTATTTGCAATAGGCTGCAGATCGGACGGATCAGCACAGATGACATCTGCGCCGATCCGTCCGATCTGCGTCATCTGCGGTCTATGAATCATTCACCCGAATCATCCAACGACCATGTCTTCACTTGCAGTCATCCGCTCCGAGGCCGATCTCTACGACCTCTGGCATCAACAGGCCGTTCCCGGAACCGCATTCCGATCTTCTGCCGGTCAGCCGATCGTTGTTATCTCTCCCGGCGAGCGCAACCACACCGACGGACCCGACTTCCTGAACGCCGTCCTCGTGATCGACGGTGATCTGACGACCGGTCCGGTCGAAATGCACATGCGGGAGGCCGACTGGTTTGCTCACGGCCATCAGAATGATCCGGCTTACAACAGGGTTATCCTTCATCTCCTTGCCGAAGGAACGGGACCGGGGAAGTCCCGACTTCCGATTCCCACCATCCTCGCCGAGGAACTCCGGACTCTTCCTTCGGAAGACAGGGAGAGAATGCCGCAGCATCTCCCGGACGATCCTTTCCCGCTTCTTGCCGAGCTTTCCTGGCAACGGTTCCTGAGGCGAACGACGGAGATGCTCCGGCGCACGCCCCGGCTGTCGGACGACTTGCAGATCGAGCGGGAAATCCTGATCCGGCTCTTCGACTCGCTCGGCTACAGCAACAACCGCGCGCCGATGAAACGTC
>CBFGQN010000233.1:0-6575 GCA_965650895.1 uncultured Ignavibacteria bacterium
GAGAAAGCAAAACGATACTATCATGGCAAGACGAACAGCGTTAACACTTCTCATACTCTTTCTCGTTTTCCCCCTCTTTCTCTCCTCCCAATCTCTTATCGTCTATCCGGAAAGGATCTATCCCGGCGAGAACGTCCTGACGATCAAGTCGGCAAAGGGGATCCGGAGCGTCAGCGCGACGCCGAACCCGACGACCCTTGCCTGGCTGTTCGAGGTGCGGAATGACGGACAGGTCGGAGACTGTTCCAAAGAACATGATATCGAAGTGACGCTGAACGGGGCCGGTCGGCAGGTCGGTCTGCAGCTTAGTGTGGAACTGTGCGACGGCACGACGCAGACGCGATACGTTTCGATCAACAAGACGTGGATTCTCGATGAAGTTCCGCTGGAAGATGTCTTCGTCGGCGACACCGCCTGCAACACGTTCAGAATAGGGGCCGGAGCGGATGAATATCTGGACTCGGTCACGATCAATGCGCCGAACGCCTATCCCCGATTTTCCTTTCCTCCTCCCATCTTCATCAGGGGAGGACAGGAATACCGCTACGAGGTCTGCTTCGTTGCGGATCATCCCGGCATCTACCGGTTTCCCGTCATTACCTGGACGCGACGGGACCAGCCGGCCGGAGGGTATACCACCTATCCGGTTGCCGACACCGGCGTGATCCGTGTGATGCCGAGGCCGGGGAAGGTAATGATCGAGGAGATCCCGATGGATCTTTCCGGGTGGCAGCCACCGACGAAGATTACCGATCCGACTACCTTCCGCTCCGTGGCCGTTCCGAATGCGGTTATTCCTCCGAAGGGAAGAGGCTTTGTCGGGAGCTACGACCTGCTCGGATTGACCGCCGGTTACGCCCTGACCGATCAGGTGTTGGTCTTTGCCGCCGGGGCGATGCCGACGCCGGATGACTGGGGTGGGGTCAACGGGGATATGTTCGGTGCCTGGTCGCTCGGCGCAAAGGTGGGAACCGAGCTGGTCGACAAACTTGACGTTGCGGCCGGATACCACTTCGGACAGAGCACGCTCGACAAGGAGTTTACGCCGGATGAGACCGATTCACGGATCACCGTTCATGTCCCATACGGCGCGGTCAGCTACGGAACGGATGACTCACGTATTTCTCTGACCGGCGGCTATGCCTTCAAGCGTCACTCGACCTGGATTACGGACGATCCGGTTCTCCCCCCGCTGCGTGACGAGTACAACGACGACGCTCCGTTCGCCGCGCTCGGCGGAGACTACAGATTCGCCCGTCACTGGAAAGTGGCCGGTGAGGCCGTCTGGATGGGGAATGTGGATGTTCTGCCGGTGATCGCAACGGCCAGATACTTCACCGAGAGGTTCGCAATCGATCTGGGATTTGCCTTTGCCGGCATCACGCTGAACGACGCCGAATCGCCGCCGGTTCCGATAGCCCCGATTATCTCCGGAATTTTTGTTTTTTAGAGGGCTTCAGTTATGCCTGTTTTCAGGCCGAATGAACGTGACAGGGCGATGCGAACAAACGACCGGCACATATTCTCTATGCGACTTCTCTGCTTACTGGCGTTGATGATTTCCACCGTGGGTGCGGCTTCGCTGCAGGCCCAGCGGGTTACCGTCTATCCGAAGGTTCTCTATCCGGGCGAAAACATCCTGACGATCAAGGCTCCCGACGGTATCCGGAGCATCCGGTTCGTTCTCTCTCCTCCTTTTGATACGTTATCGTTGGTCCAGGTGAGAAAGACCGGTATCGTCGGCGGATGTCCCGACAGCAGGGATATCGAGATGACGGTAAATACGGCAACTCTGCGGGTGGTCGGAAGAATCTACGTCGAGAAATGCAACGGCCTGCTCGACTCCGTCGATATTGGCTTGAATACGAATTGGAATCTGGACGAAGTTCCTTTTCCCGATGCCGAAGTCGGTGAGGAGGTCTGTCGGCCATTCCAGATAACACTCAACGGGGGACTGGCCGGACTGGGGATCGCGGGAGGGGAAGATCTCTTCCTCGATTCGGTCTCCGCTCCGGAATCCCAGGCAAGTTTCCGGTTCTCCTTCCCTCCCCCTCTGACCATCAAGCGGGGGACCGTCTATCGCTACAATGTCTGCTTCAGGGCCGAGACGCCGGGTATCTACAGGTTCCCGGTGATTACGTGGATCAGGCGTGACCAGCCGAACGGCGGACTGACGAACTATCCGGTTGCCGATACCGGCGTGATCCGTGTGGTGCCGAAACGAAAGAATGTGAACCTGGCGAATGTCCCGTTCGACACGATCAGTCAGGACAATCCTCCGTCGGTCACCGATCCGACGATCTTCCGCTCCGTGGCCGTGCCGAACGCGGTGATCCCGCCGAAAGGAAAATTTTTTGTGGGGAGCTATGATCTGCTCGGACTGACCGCCGGCTACTCTGTGGCCGACGAACTGCTGATCTTTGCCGGCGGAGCCGCCCCCACACCGGACGACTGGGCCGGGGTGAACGGCGACATGTTCGGTGCATGGTCGGTCGGTGCCAAACTCGGGACACAACTTTTCGGGTTGCTGAACATTGCGGCCGGGTATCATTTCGGGCAGAGCACGCTCGACAAGGAGTTCACGCCGGATGAAATCGACTCCCGGATCACGGTCAACGTTCCCTACGGGGCGATCAGCTACGGGACGGATGACCGGCGCGTCTCGATCACGGCGGGCTATGCCTTCAAGCGCCATTCCACGTGGATCGTCACCGATCCGGTTCTCCCGCCGCTGCGTGACGACTACAGCAAGGATGCCGCCTTCGGTGCGCTCGGCGGCGACTACCGGTTTGCCCGTCACTGGAAGGTGGCCGGAGAATTTGCGATGATGCAGACGGTGGATGTGGCCCCGATCATCCTGACTGCCCGATACTTCACCAACACGTTTGCCATCGACATCGGTGCGGCCTACGCCGGGATCACCCTGAACGACGCCGAACCACCGCCGTTCCCGTTGCTGCCGGTATTGTCGGCGGTGTTTGTGTTCTGATTGCCGTAGGTACGATACTGCTCGGGATCTTCAACGTGACTCCGGAAGAAGAGAGAGGAAGAGTCACGCACACATTCCTCTCCTGCTCTGCAAGTCTGAGTCTTTGTGCTCTCTTCGTGTCCTTCGTGCCTTGGTGGTAATTATCATCAAGGCAGGATAGTTCCCACAATGAGGCGAAGTCCGGCATCGGCAAGTCGGGGAAATCTCCTGGAGATGGAGGCACCTATCAACAACAAACGGCACAGCCTTCTCCGAGGCTGCGCCGCTTTCTTCCTTCAATAAATTTTTGCGGCCCGTCCCTACTCCTGAAATCCGCTCTCGAAAAATGCCGTGATGTCGTCGGCCGCCTCCTCTTCGTCGGGGCCGTCGAATTCCAGCGTCAGTTCCAGACCCGGCTCGGCGGCCAGCGTCATGACGCCGATGATGCTCTTGCCGTTGACCCGGAACCCGTCACGGATAATGGAGAATCTGCATTGATAGCCTGAGGCCTTCCGGACGATGACCGCCGCCGGGCGGCTGTCGAGTCCGGAGTCATTGTTTACGGTAACTGTCTTGACGATCATGGGATCGAATAGAATACGGTCTCGGAGTTGCACCAGAACAAGCTGCAAAGTATTGAATTTCTCCGAAACGATATCAATTCTCCCTGCGCATCAACATTCCGGCAAACCATTTCAGCATATCCCGGGCCTCGGAGTCCGGAAGCGTTTCCAGATCGTTCAGTGCCTCGGTGCAGTAGCGTTCCACCTCCGTTCGGGCCTGCTCAAGAATTCCGTACTTCCCGAACATCGTCCTTACGCCGTCAACCTCATCGGCGGGGAGACCGGGGCGGGAGAGGAGGCGTTCGAGAAGGAGACGATCTTCCCCTTCGGTCACCCGTTCAATTCCCTGCACCACCAGATAGGTTCGTTTCCCCTCGACGATATCCCGACCGATCTCCTTCCCGAGCAATGTCTCGTCGGCGGTCAGATCGAGCAGATCGTCCTGAATCTGGAAGGCAAGACCCAGCTTGCGTGCGTAGGCGCAGAGCGACCTGATCTGTTCGTCGCTTCCTTCTCCGGCCAGTCCGCCGATCTCTGCGGCCATCTCCACCAGTCGCCCGGTCTTCATGGCGATCATGTAGAGATATTCACCGGTCGTCACATCCATCCGCCTCTCAAATTCCCGGTCGAGCGCCTGTCCCTCGCAGACATCGATAATCCCCCGGGAGAAGGCGGTGAGGGCCGGGGTGCAGTTCCCGTCGATACTCTTCAGCAGAAGTTGCTGGGCCAGACCGATCATCACGTCGCCGACCAGGATTGCGGTCCCTTCGTCCCACTTCGTGTGGACCGTCTGCCGTCCCCGTCGCGTGGCCGCCTTGTCCATGATGTCGTCGTGAACGAGGGTGAAGTTGTGGAGGATCTCCACACTGAGAGCGGCATCAAGCACCTTTTCGGGGGAGCCTCCCACGGCCTTGCAGGCCATCAGCAGGAGGACGGCGCGAATGCGTTTGCCTCCTCCTCCCAGAATGTGTTCGACCGGAAGATAGAGCGAACGGGGAGTCCGTTCCCGGACCAGTTCGTCGAGTCGCTTGTCAATCTCCTCTTTCCAGAGTTCGTACTGCCGAAGAAAATCCATCCGCCGTTTCGTTCGTGGCTGTTTCTGTTCGTCGATCCTTAGCGGATCATTCGTAGTCGTCCGTTTCGCAGGGCCGGAACGTCCGGGGTTCCGGCAAGGAACATCATGTAGCGCAGATGCCGTTCCCATTCCCGCAGCAATGAAAGGAGACCTTTCTTTCCCTCCGTTGCCAGGGCTTTGAGCAGGGGACGGGCCGAGGCCGCAATGTGTGCGCCGAGGGCGATCGAGATCGCGACGTCCCGGGGGGAGGCGATGCCGCCGGAAGCGATCAGGAAGCCCTCCTTCTCTTCGCAGAGAGGACGGGCTTCGACGAGCGCTTCGGCTGTCGGAATACCCCAGTCCCAGAACGGATCGTCGGCCGTCCGGTTCGGACTCCTGAGCAGCTCAACACCCGACCAGCTTGTCCCTCCGGCGCCGGAGATGTCGACGTGACGAACGCCGACCTCAAGCAGACGCCGGACGACGTCTCCGGATAATCCGGCTCCGACCTCCTTGACGATGACCGGCACCGGCAGTTCGCGCACCAGGTGTTCGATGCCGGAGAGGACGCCCCGGAATTGCGGGTTCCCTTCCGGCTGCATCAGTTCCTGCAAGGGGTTCAGGTGGACGGCAAAACCGTCCGCCTCGATCAGGTCGACCAGTCGTTGAATCTCTTCGGTCTTCACTCCGGCGGCAATTTCCGGCGCACCGATGTTGCCGAAGATCGGAATTGACGGTGCGGCCCGGCGGGCGGCCCGCCAGCTCTCATGAAACCGGTCGGTCTCCATCGCCTGTCGCTGCGAACCGAGTCCGAGCGGGATGCCGATCTCCCCGCAGACCTCGGCCAGCTCCCGGTTGATTCGCTCCGCCTCCTCGTATCCCCCCGTCATCGAGTTGATGATCAGCGGAAGTGCGCAACGCTTTCCCAGAAACGTGACCGACGTATCGACATCTTCAGGGTCGATTTCAGGCAGAGCGTTGTGGACCAGTTCATACCGTTCCAGACCGGTCGTCTTTCCCCGAAAGGTCACGTCCTCCCCGACGCAGAGATCGACGTGGTCTTTCTTGCGGGAAGGGGTGGTCTGTTCGTTGTTGCCGGATCGGTTCACCAGTGTAGTCCGTTGTTGATGCGGGGGGCGGTTCTCGTTCGTGTTCGGTTGCGAGGCGTTGTCGGGGCGCATTGCCGTGCGCCCACACGTTTTCGTTGTTGTTCGGTTTGTCGACCGGATGCGGGATGGTCGATCATGCCGGCTGCACCCTGTGGGTGGAGTCATGATGGCGGGGGTGCAGGCGCATGGTGACGGGGCGCATGGTTATGCGCCCCTACCGGGTTATCCGTTCGCGTCCCCCCATGAACGGGCGCAACGTTGCCGGGATCGTTACGCTGCCGTCGGCCTGCTGATGGTTCTCCAGAATCGCGATGATCGCGCGCGGAACCGCCACCGCCGTCCCGTTCAGCGTGTGGATATGGCGGGTCTGATTCTCTTCATCCCGATAGCGGATATTCAGTCTGCGACTCTGATACTCGGTGCAGTTGCTCGTGCTGGTCACCTCTCCATAGGCGTTCCGTGACGGCATCCAGGCTTCGATATCAAACTTCCGGTAGGCCGGTGCTCCCAGGTCGCCCGTGGCGATGTCGACCACGCGGAAGGGGATCTCCAGTCCGCCGTAGATTTCCTTCTCGATCTCCAGCATCTCGGTGTGAATCTCCTCGCTCTGCTCCGGCGTGGTGAAGGCGAACATCTCCACCTTGCTGAACTGATGGACCCGGTAGAGTCCGCGCGACTCCCGTCCGTGGGCACCCGCCTCCGTCCGGAAACAGTGACTGAACCCTCCTACCCGCATCGGAAGTTCTTCCTTGCGAAGAATTTTAACGGCAATCATTCCGCCGAGTTTGATATCTGCGGTGACGATAAGACAGATATCGTGTAAGACTATTTTGTAAACCTGCGACTCCTCTACCAGAGTATTGAAGACTATCGCCTCCAGA
>CBFGQN010000234.1:0-6560 GCA_965650895.1 uncultured Ignavibacteria bacterium
ACATTACTGGATTCGACATCAGCGTAGTTTCAGAGAACAGACTTCTTCCGCATTTTGCCACCACATCATGGCTCTTATGTCCTGAAATTTGATATATATTAAATTCATATATTGCTTCTAAAATTTCGAATGCCAACATTCCTTTGCTTCTCCCGAAGCCTTTTCTACTAGGCACCAGCGACGAATCCGCAATGGTTTTAAGCAGCATCTCGGTCGACAATTTTCTATCAGCAACTAGATTCCAATAATTAGAATCTCTTTGAATATCCGCAATGCGATAATCATAAAGAATTTGATGCCCATCACACAATTCGATCATATCTACGTAATCGCCATGTGGAACGACCATCAATTTGCATCCAAGTGAATCTTCTTCATTTTTAAGTGAAGAGTTTTCAAATGCACCAGTACATCCATTTATTGCTATAATACATAGAGCAATATTCAATATGCGCATACCGCCTCGCCGCCCTAATTATTGAAATTAAAAACACCAACTAATTTTATCTATTTGGATCAATTGTTCCTGATGAGCTCGGCTCCTGCGCCTCATCATTCAAGGCGTCTTGACTATTGGCCCCATCATCAATAGGTGGAAGATTAGGAAGTTCTATCTCCGGAAGAGATGAGCGGAAATCAGGCTCCTCTTGTTGCAGTTTTCCTATCTCCATCATTGTCTTTAGCCGTATTTCGTCAAACACCAACATACTAGGGATTCCAGTTACATTCTCCCAAGATTGCCAATTATGGCCAGGATCGGTTCCAGGATCGTACGTGCTAAGTCCGAGTACTCGACGAGCTAGATTTCCGACTTGAACTGCAGTCAGATTATTATCACCCCTTCTCATCACTTCTGAGGTAGAAAGCAATAGGTCAACCAATGGCAGGTCTTCCTCTGGAAATGCTGATCTTTTTAGCGGAGTAAGCTCAGAACCCCAAGGACTCCACCAATGAAGACTATGTCCAACCAATTCATGCGCCACTGTCTCTTCCGTAGTGCGCACATCTGACACCTCCATACCTCCTGGTTCAATAAAGGTAGACTCTGATTCGCTATCTACCACAACTATATATGATGTTACTTGTGATCGAGATTTTGTTGTACCTGAAGGCTGATTTAAGTAAAAATCATTTTCTGGAACAGTGACACCTCCTCCCCATATTGCTAGGACGTCAGCACCTGTAGATCCGTCAGCTAAACTACCTGTTCTAGCTAACTCATCATACAGCAAAAACAAGGCAACAGGAGATATTCTTTCATCAGGACAAACCACTTCTATTTCATGAAGCACATCATCGTTTATTGCCAACATATATCCATATGCAAGTGCTTTTTCATCAGGAGTCATATTCATAATAGACAGATAAAAATCCTCTTCCTGTATTGGCGAGAATTCTACACCAGTTTCATCCAATTTGATCAATCTACGGAACTGCTCTGATGCTGGGCTAGAAAATGTACTCATGATATGATCATAAAATCTGTGAGCAGACGCTGCATTATTTCCTCTCACCCTATCTCCTCGTGGATCTGAATAAAAGACAGGATTATTATCCATTGAAGCGAATGGACTAACACTGGCAATATATTTAGGATCCCTTGACCACCATCTCCCCACACGCGGATCATACTGCCGGAAATACGTCGTGTAGTGATTTCCCGCTTCCCCCTTCACCTCCGGGTCCGTCTCCATGCCGTTGAAGCCGTACCTGTATGCCAATGAACTTCCTTCCCACGTCCGACCCGGTTGCGGCATCCCGAACGGGTACTGATGCGTATAAGCTTCTACATCTGCGTAATAATTCCCTGCCCCTGGTGTGCTCGTCAGCTTTCGGTCTGAGATCACTGCACGCACATTGCCCAGATGGTCAGTCAACTCGTAGTGCTTCTTCTCTAACTCCCGCGAATAGACCGGTCCTGTATTCGGTGAATCAAAGATACTGATATCCGGACGGGCGATGCCTACTCGACTACTTCCGTAGATCGGCAACTCCACCAGTCGATAATCGCAACCGCACTCGTCCAGAGAATCCCACGGACACGTGTCATGATCATTCGCTGTTCCATCTCCATCGATATCCCAGTCACAGGCATCTCCCGTGCCGTCACCATCAGTATCCGTCTGAAATGGATTTGGGACCGAAGGGCAATTGTCCGTTCCGTTCGGGATAAAGTCTCCGTCCGGGTCATTCGGCGCACAGCCGTTCGAGAAGTCATACGGGCACATGTCGGAACCATTGGCTATACCGTCACCATCGATATCGCCGTCGCAGGCATCTCCCGTGCCGTCTCCGTCGATGTCGCTCTGATCCGGATTGAATGTCGTCGGACAGTTGTCGAAGGCGTCTCGTACTCCATCGAGATCGTAATCATCACCGCCGAATTCCGTTCCCTCACATTCCTTCTCGTAGATTGCAACGACAACGCCACCGGCATCATACATGTAAAACGTTTCCTTCGTCTCGATCGACGTTCCAGAAGAGCTCATCACCTTCTTTCGGATGCGATTTCTTCCGGCATCATACGTGTACTCGATCTGCTGCGAGACAGGACCGGCAAACGTTCGGTTGACCGTTGTCACCTTCCCGTACGCATTCCAACTTGTCTCCATCTGTCCCTCATCCCAGTCCCGCGTCAGGTTCCCGATCTCGTCATATTCGTAGTTTCCCGCACTCTGCGTATTCTCGAGGTCTTCGGTGAATGGATCGCCGGCCACGGCATCAACGATGTTGTCCAGTTTGTTGCTCTCTCCGACTTGATACGTATACGCCAGACTGTCAAGCTGTGTCGAGCCTGCCGTATCGTTCGAATGACGGATCAGCTTTTTGATGTTCCCGTTCGCGTCGTACTCGTACGTCGTCAGATACTCCTGGCCGAACGCGTTCCACTCATCCGTTCCCGTATTGTATGTGTGGAATCGGCTGCTGTCCAGACGGCCCAGCACATCATACCGGTAGCTCGTTCCGGTCAACTCCTCGTAGACTTCCGTTCCGGTCGTTTTTCCTACGTTGATCTCCACGCTTGAGATGTTCCCATCATATAGCGGTATGCCGATCAGGTCGTCGGCTCCGCCGGAGGTGAACGTCCCGGCCTGGCTGGAGAAGTCGTTCTCGTGGTAGTTCATCACCAGTGCGAACGAGTCGGCGGCGTAGGCTCCATGGCCGTAGGTCCCGGCCCCATCCTCTCCCGGGTCGTCTCCCTGCGTCAGCGACCGTTCGTTGATCGCTTTCAACTGCCCTTGTACCGTATAGGTCAGGTCCAGTCCCTGCAGCTTGTCTTCTCCCAGCTCCACCCGCCGCAGCGCCCCGTGCGGGTAGTACTTGTAGCGGGCGTCGGAGTCCCAGATCACGCCGTCGTATGAGGTCTCCACCTCGGTCAGTGCATTGTCGGCATCATAGCTGTAGCGATGGCGGAACTCGTCGACCCGTCCCTCGTTGTAGATCACCTCGTTGACATTCCCGCTGATCAGATCGTAGTCGTACTTCACGTAGTTGGTCAGCGGGAAGCCGGGGACCACCTGTGCCACCCACTCGATATTGCCGTGAATATCGTAGCTGTAATGTGTCTCGGCATCATCGTCGGTCCAGGTCCGGCTGACTCGGTTCCGCAGGTATTTCTGCGGGCTACTATCGAGGTAGTTCATCCCGGAGCTCGTGTCATAGGCGATGTACGTCCGCTCGGCTCCGTTGTAGGGGAAGAGTCGGTTGTTGACGTTGGAATCGGCCAGGAAGCCGTCGGCGGTGATGCTGTCGGAACTGATGCCGGTCTCCACAACCCGCCCGAGTTCGTCATACTTCGTGAACGCATATTCCTCTCGTGCTTTCAACCTGGCATCTTGCGAGAAGCGCAGTCGACCGTACTGGTCATACCAGAACTGACTTTCACCTGCATCCGGCGTCACGATATGGACCAACTGGCCAAGCGAATTGTAGTCGTATCGACTCACAAACGTATGGTCCGGGTGGGTCTGACGATCAGCTTCTGCAACGGAGAGAACATCCACTCCTTTCGGCGGCACAGTCTTGACAAGACGACCGGCACGGTCATAGTAGAACAGGGTGAAGTGTATATAATCCACCGCCTGTTCGATGATGATGTTCTCATTCAGGTTCTCCGGCGTGCCGCAGACGGCATTGTACTCGTCTTTCAGATCGGCCAGTGCATCGTCGATACACCGGTCAATACTTGCATTGATGGCTCCACGTATCCGGCGGACCGCCGTCTCCTCGCATGGGGGTGGGCCGACAAAGAGAGACCCGGCGGTATCGAGTTCCGGCTCTACGTAACGCCAGCAGATATCCGGACAGGGACTCGATGTACAGACATTGAAAGACAAGCGGGTTGTTGGGTTATAATAGAAGCGCACTCCATAAATACGACGTGGTTCAGCGTCAAAAATAATTGTATCCCCTGTAATCGTATCATAGCCTTGATAGTAATACGGGCTATACACTAGATATCCTTCATTGTCTTGATCAAATTTCCCATACTTCTCAGTAAACGGATCTGTCGTAATGAGGATAAAGGCATGATCTTGGTCAAGAGAGCTGAGCGCTGATGGGCCGAATGGTATGGGGAAAGTCGAGTGGAACAGATCCACATCCCCACACTCCCTCACAACCTCGTATGTTGCCACCCCCTCTTCCAACTGGTCACCATCACAGTTTGCAGATGATCCTGACCCTATGCTATCGACCGTTTTGAATGTGAGTAGATCAGTACACTTCTTTAATTCAATATCTCTCAACAGGAAAACGGAATCTTCTATTCCTCGATACACCCAAAACACAGTGTCGGTCAACATTGCAGACACGTTATCAGGCAAAGAGAAAATATCGACAAACGTATCCGTTGACGTCGAATCGAACTTGCTGTTAACCCACACGAACTCGCGATTTCTGTAATAATCAATCAGGCTATCATACTCTTCTTGAATGACATAGAACCGATAATTTCGAGCCACGAAATTCGAATCGAAATTGACGCATTCGTGTAGATATTGAGAATCTGACGTATCAATTTCCAAACCCCAGACTTCGTCCAAATACTGATTAAGATGAGCAACGAGTGGGTGTTGGCCCGCACCGTACATCTCAGTCCACAATATAGTATCATGTACATACCAGAGATGGCAGTTGTCTCTCAATTCGAAGTAGGGGTAGGAGAAGCCTTTGTTATAATACAGGTCAAGAGGAGGTAAGTAGATAATGGAATCCGTGATGTAATCCAGCAAATCCTCCGAGACGCAACCTCGCAACCCCTCTTTGACATTGAAGAACTTACCGCTGTGCCAGCGCAACCACTCTCCGATATGAGAGTTCAGGAGTGATACGATTAGTTCGTGAAACGGCTGTGTCACCCCCTCATACAGTACCATCGTATCATTTGCACATTCCTGCCCCCCCATCCCGTCATCAACCGGAACCGCGAACTCCACCCCCCACGTCATTGCACGTTCAAGAGCTTCATATTCCTCCAGTGTTCCGATACTGTCAATGTGACTAATGCCCGGAAACACCGTCAGACTACAATCTCCTGTGCAGGAATCAACAATCGCATCTGCCATACAGAGGGCATCTTCATAACACAACGTCTGTTCGTCCACCTCGTAAGCCCGCACGATTCCCCAGGCGAATTCTTCCCGTCGTCCCTCGCATCGAGCACGACATTCATCTTCCAGGTGACGGGCTGAGAACGCCATACAAGAGTCAAGTTGTTCATCGGCCGAGAAATCAAGTGGATTATCCCAGTCTCTGTTGCCGTTTTGGCCGTCAAAAATATGTGAGAGATCGCAGGGGCCTCCTATCTCCTTGAATTTGTCGCTTTTGTTTTCTCTCTCCCCGCCGTCATAGCACCCCTTGATCGCCTTCCAGCGATCGGTCGAGTCGATGTCACCATGCCAGCCGGTGTTATAGCCCGTCAGATCTTTACATTCCTGCGTCAGCACATCTGCCTTCACATACCTGTGAGCCCATAGCAGATATCCGTTATCGGCATCATAGGGCGTTTGCGACGTATCGATCCAATAAACACCGGCCGCTTGTAAGAAGACATCCAGCATGTTGAAGTCCGGATTAAATGCTGCAGGATTCTCCGGATCATCGGGATCGACTTTCATTTGTTCCCAGGCATCAACCAGTCCTACCCAGATCGACCAAAGTTGCTGGCAACTGTAAAGCGCATTGCTGTCCGCATCGACATCATTGAGCATGTTTGCAACCAGAGTATTAAAGGGATGACTCGGTATTCCCGAAGATGGATATATGCCTTGTGTTCCATCGAACTTGAAGAATGTGTTCAGTGTCGTCGTGTCATATTCCGACCACGTCTCAAAGAGATAGGCTTCAAAGTCCGGAGTGCTGTCCTGACAGGGATTGAACCCGCAGTCAGGGCTCAGGATCGGGAAGATCACCTCGCAACACTCGGTAGTGAGCGTGTCGTAGCCGTAGGTCGAAAGTGAGTCGAGATCCAGGTCCAGATATTCATAAAGTCCCGGCAGATCGTTCGTCGACAGGTAGTCCAGCACCGCCGACACACTGTCGTCCTGCAACATCTTGTC
>CBFGQN010000235.1:0-6553 GCA_965650895.1 uncultured Ignavibacteria bacterium
TGTAGTGTACGATCGTACCAATGATGTACTTGAACATAAGACAAAGGTACGCATCCTCAACCCGATGTCCGATAGAAAGTTTCAGAGTTGAAATCCAGAAGGCCGCACAATCCGAAGAGTTGTGCGGCCTTTATAGAGTCGATATGCGAAAGATGATAGAGGGAGCGAATGCCCCTTCGTGATCCTTTTTTTCTCTTGGTGTCCGCACGCCATCCGCCAGGGCGGACATCAAAGACCGCGGCGGATGGTGGTTATTCTTTTGCGGAGGACGTTTCCTGAAACGCTATACGCCCGTCATATCCGAACCACCGCCTCATATAATGATTCTCGGAAACGGTCTGTGCGGCTTCGTCAGTCGTATGTTCGGACCCGTGCCCGGTTGATCATGCCGAAGATCAGCGCCAGCAGGGCCGAACCGATGATCGACCAGACGATCGGAAAATCCTTCCCTCCCACTTCAATCACCCAGAAGGTGGGGAAGTCCAGTTCGTTTGCCAGAAGCATACCGAGAAAGGCACCGACGAAGCCGACGGCAATCGATGCGAAGCATCCGCCGAGTGAGTATCCGGCCAGTGCCTGACCGAGCGCTCCGCAGAGAGCGGCGATGAGGAGCAGAATAAGAAAACTTCCGAATGTCATGTCAGGGTCTCCCGATGTTCTCAGATCTCAGAATTGTTCGGATCCTTTTCGGAGGAACAACTTCGGGGAGGGAAAGATTCCCGGAGAAGTGTGAGGAGATGGGGTGATCTGTCGCAACGGTAACCGGCTTCCGCAGTCAATCCCGGGATCCGACTTGCGATCCGAGGTTCAGGATGTCGTCGTGTTCCACCGCCCGTTTCAGGCCGAGCAATCGCTTCTTTGTGTCGCGGTCGAAGATCAGTTTCAGCAGGGGCGTGAGGATTGCGGGACGTCCGACAATCCGATAACGAAAGGCGACTTCGGTGACTCCGGACTCCTTTTCCCGAAACCTCCACGAACCGGCAAACGCACCGATTACCTTCGGACCCGAAGTCATCCGGATTGCGCAGCCATGAGGCGGGTCGAACGAGACGTATTCGGTCTCCATGCCCAGACCCGACTGCGCCACGCACCAGGCTCTGACGCCGACGCCCGGTTCGGTTGCCGTCCCGACAAGCTCGGCCCGCTTCAGGAACGGATCCCAGTCCAGACGCCGGTTATAGTTCTGCGTCAGGGCGAAGAGAAGATCAGCCGGGGCGTTGATCGTGATGCTGTTCGAGAATGCCGGCATGATGAGGTTCCTCCCGGTTGTTTAAAAGCCTTCTGTCCAGTTCCCACAACGCCGTCCGGTTGCTGTCGAAACGGAGTCGTTCATCCGCTCCCCGATAGTCGAGCCATTGATATTCGGTATGCTCGTCGGAGATGGAAAGGTTTTCATCGGAACATTCTATCCCGAACGCATATTCCGGAATGACGTACCTGTCCGGTCCCCACAGATGACGTTCCCGAAAATGCATCACCGGGATCGAGGCAACCGAATCGAGCCGGAGCAACGGAGCGTCGGGAGGGATTCCCGCCTCCTCGAATGCCTCCCGGCGCGCCGCTTCCTCCGGACTCTCCTGATCCTCTCCTCCTCCGGCAATGAACTGTCGTATTCCGATGTCCCGCCGTCTCAACACGGCATAGCGGAGCCCCTCCGGCGTACGCCGGTACGGAATCACAAGAATCTGAAACGGTGCGCGGGGCATGATCCTGTTCCTCTCCGGATATGAACGTTGCGCTCCTCTGCGTCTTCGCCTCCGCACGCCATCCGCCAGGGCGGACATCAAAGACCGCGGCGGACTGCGTGAGTTCCTGCCGCCTCAATCGAGCCTGCGGCTTCAAAACAATTGTGATCCTATGGCTTCAACACAATCGTGATCCTACGGCTTCAACACAATCGTGATCCTACGGCTTCAACAACGGCAACCCCGTCTCCTCATCCATCACCCGCTCAAGTTTTCCGGCCGTGGCGATCAGCGTGATCTCCAGCGTCGGCCAGACGATCCCCTCCACCAAGTGTCCGCCGATGGTCGATCCGTCCGGCTTTCCCAGCGTTGCGTGTGCGTGCAGCCGGGGCCTCCCCTCGTGCAAGGCGATGTTCCCGGTGATGTTCAGCACCTCGGTCTGTTCCTCCACCGGGATCGGTGCGTACTCCTTTGTCGTCCGGTCGAAGAAGGCAAGGGTCGCCTCGCTGAAGGCTCCGAGTCCGGAGAAACTTCCTGCGGCGATCTTCCGTTCTTCGGCAAAGGTGAGCAAGGCTTCCAGTGCCCGCTCACCTTTGTCGAAGACAAGCATCCACAGGTCGGCGTCGTTTGATCCGCTGATAATCGTATATCGCATCGTCGTTGACTGGCTGAAAATGAAACGTGGCTTTTCATTCGGGAGAACGGATCCGGTCGGATGATCGTTCCCGCCGGCTCAGTGGACTACCGTGATCTTCCGCGTGATCTGTCGGTTCTCCGTCGTCAGCCGAACATAGTAGATCCCGTCGGGAATCGGGGTCACATCAAGTTCCACGTTGTATGCTCCTTCTTCCTGCTTCCGGTCGACCAGCGAAAGAACCTTCTCCCCGAGCGCATTGAAGAGAACCAGCCGCACGTTCGTCGGTTCGCCGATCCGATAGGGGATCCTCAGGCGGACGGATGCCGGGGTCGGAATCGCAGGATAGAGAGCCGTGCCGTTCTGCTGCCGGTCATCGACTCCCGACGGCACTTCCTCGAGGGTGTAGATGCGACCGCCGAAATAGTCGGCCAGATAGATCTCCCGATTCTCGTCGAGTCCGAACGTCACGATAAAGAGATTGGAATCGACAAGAAGCGTGCTCGACACGTTGTCCTCTGCGACATAGTCCAGTCCCCAGATTCGACCCGATACGAAGTCGCCATAGATGTAGCGTCCCTGCAATTTCGGGATGCGGGAGCCGCGATAGACATAGCCGCCGGTTATCGATTGTCCGAGACTGTGGTCGTAGCCCCAGACCGGAGAGGTCATCCCGGTGGAATCGCAGTCGACCGGCAGAACGTAGCAGTACCGGCTCTCCATGATCCGCCATCCGTAGTTTTTGCCCCCCTCGACGATGTCGATCTCCTCGTATCGCTCCTGTCCCACGTCTCCGGTCCACATCCTGCCGGTTTCCGGATCGAAGCTGAAGCGCCACGGATTGCGGAATCCCCAGGCCCAGATCTCCGGCAGGGAATTCGTGTCGCCGACAAACGGATTGGTGGCGGGAATGCCGTAGTTCAGACCCTCCGCCGGATTGTCGACGTCGATGCGGAGGATTGCTCCGAGCGGAGTCTTCCGGTTCTGGGCGTTGTTGTACGGATCTCCTCCGTTCCCTCCGTCTCCCAGCGCGATGTAGAGATAGCCGTCGTGCGGTCCGAAGGCAATCTGTCCTCCGTCATGGTTGATGAAAGGCTGGCGTACCTCCATCAGAATCACCTCGGTGGATGGGTCGGCCTTCCGATGATCAGGGGAGTCGGCGGTGAAGCGTGAGAGGCGCGTAAAGTTCTCCTCCTCCCGCGGGAAGTTGTAGACGACATAGAAGAAACCGTTCTCTTCAAAGTCCGGATGGAACGTGAAGCCGAGGAGACCCATCTCCGCGTCGGAGATGACGGCATCGCTGATGTCGAGGAAGACCGGAGCTTCCTCTGCGGCGGGATCGTTGTCGAAGACGCGAATGCGTCCCTGCCGCTCGGAAACAAAAAGCCGGTCGGTTCCGTCGCCGGCGTTCTGGATGTCGGTCGGCTGAGTGAACCGGAGATTCGGAAAGGCTTCGACGATGGTGATCGACGGCGTTCCTGCATTCAGCATGAACGGCAACATGAGGAGGGCTGCCGGAGTGAGACAAGGAAAGCGCATGGTCGGCTCCTTCATTGTGATGTGAGATGTTATGAGATCGTAAAGATATAACAGCCGGAGGGATATAAAGGTACGGGGAAGGGGTAGGAGGGGGACCGTGAATACGAGGGGGATTACCAGTCGCCGGCGTAGCGGAGGGAGTGGGGGGCGGATTCGGAGGTGAGACGGTTCCAGCGGAGACGGATGATCTGGCGGAAGTGGAGCAGGTCGTGCCCGACCCACGAAGCCATCAGCGTTCCGGCCGTTATCGGACCGATGGTCGGATGGGTATATGTTGCATTCCAGTCCGGTTTATCCAGAGTTTCCAGCCATGCAAGAGATCGTTCCCGTTCAGCGATAAAGTCGTCAAGGGCTTCGCCGAGTGAACGGTTGCGGTAACGTGACCCGGTGATCGCACGCTCCGGGTCGATGCCGGGCCACTCCTCTTCCGGACGGTGGAGCGTCAGGTCCAGCCGGAGCCGGAAGTCGACCCGCTCTTCGTCGGCCAGATGGTTGACCACGTCCAGAATCGACCACGTCTGCGGGTCGGGACGCCATGTCGCCGTTTCCGTGTCGACCGGAGCGAGCAGGCTTCGGAGAGTCGGAATCGTTGAACGAAGCTCTTCGATGGATTGTGCGAGATCTGTCATGCCGTCACGTTCCGGATTGAAATGCCGTGAAGGTTTGGGATAGCCGTTCCGTTCTCGTTTGAACTTCTTTCGGTTATGTTGCCGAACGGGACACGTTCCTCAATGCGTCACCGACACTTTTCGTGATACCCGTCCTCCGGCAGTCGTCATCTGCACAAAATAGACTCCGCCCGGGATATCGGCGATATCAAACTCCACACGGTGGTTCCCGGCCTCTTTTTTCCCTTCCACCAGACGCATGACTTCCTCACCGAGAGCATTGAACAGAGAGATTGTGACCTCGGTAGCGGCGGCAAGATCGTACGGTACCGTCACGCGCGAGCGGGCCGGATTCGGCTCGGCCGGGTGGAGTGTTCCCCCGACGTTCTCGTCATCTTCCTCGACGTTGCCGGCCGGATCGACCAGTTTGTAGATCGTCTTGCCGAACACGCCGATATAAAGCTCGTTCGATTCGTCGACGCCGAACGTGGCGATGGCCAGATTGGTGTTTGCCAGCTCGATGTTCGTGACGTCATCGTCGGTCTGGTAGTCGAGGGCCCAGATATGTCCCGATCCGAAATCGCCGTAGATGTACATCCCCTCAAGATCCGGAACGCCGGAGCCGCGGTAGACGTAGCCGCCGGTGATCGAGACGCCGACGTTGTGACTGTATTCCCAGACCGGACCGATCAGACCGATCGAATCGCAGTTCGACGACGGTTCGAAGCAGTGCCATCCCTCGGTTACGCGCCATCCGTAGTTCCCCCCTTTCTCGATGATGTCGATCTCTTCCCACATGTTCTGTCCCACGTCGGCGGCCCAGAGTCGGCCGGTCGGCGGATCGAAACTGAAACGCCAGGGATTGCGGAGACCCCAGGCGTAGATCTCCTGCGCGTAGTGGCTGTTCCCGGCAAAGGGATTCGTCTCCGGAATGCCGTAGTTCTTTCCGTCATCCGGATTGTCGACATCGATACGGAGGATCGAACCGAGGATCGAGCGGAGGTCCTGTCCGGAGTTGAGCGGATCGCCCCCACTCCCTCCGTCGCCGACGGCGATATAGAGATAGCCGTCATCCGGACCGAACGCAAGCTGTCCGCCGTCGTGGTTGGCAAAGGGCTGAACAAATTCCATCAGAACAAGTTCGCTCTCCACATCGGCCCGGTTCGCGTCCTCATCGTCGACGGTGAAGCGGGAGATGACGGTGTAGAGAGTCCCTCCGCGACGGATGTTGTAGTTCACGTAGAAGTAGCCGTTCTCTTCGTAATTCGGATGGAATGCCAGTCCGAGCAGACCCATCTCCGATGTTGTGACCACCCGGTCGCGCAGGTCCAGAAACGTTGATCTCTCGCTTACTTCCGGATCGTTCTCGAAGACGTAGAGCAGACCGCTTTTGTCGCAGACAAACAGACGGTTCGATCCGTCGCCGGCGTTCCGGATGTCGGTCGGCTGAGCGAATTCAAGATTGGGGAATGCCTCCACCACCTCGACATTGATCGACTGGGCGGTGGATGTGCAGGAGGAGGAGAGCAGAGCGATCACCGTCAGTAATCCGAATGAAGCAGAGAGTATGTGCATAATGATCTCCTTGATGCTGTTGGACCGAACCGGGTCGGAATATCGTACCGGCGATGGGATCACATTCCTCCTGTGTGGAATGTATGCTGAACAGAGAAGGGATGAAGGGGAAAATCTTTCCCTTATCCCGTCGGTTCGGTCCCTTTCACGTTTCCCCCGGACCACACGGGCGTAGAGTTCCGATGTGGATTTCGGAACGAATATAAACACCGGGAAGGAGATAATGATTCCGCAGGATGTGGAAGGGGAGAAAAACAGACCCGACGGTGAAGGGGGCCGTCGGGCAGCAGGGGGATGGGATGTTCAGGAGAATTCCTCTCCTATTCGTTCGGCAGTGTCCACTTGAGCTTCGCCCTGACGTTGATGCTGTCGTTCGGCTCGGTCGGTATCCTGACATCGGATCGGAGGTGTCGGGAGGGGGATGTCGTCTGAAGCGTATCGTTCCCGATCGGCGTCGTTTTGTCGACTGCGGTCTTTTCGATCAGCTCGTGAGCCCGCATCGTCTCCCCGCC
>CBFGQN010000236.1:0-6540 GCA_965650895.1 uncultured Ignavibacteria bacterium
AGATCAAAACGATTGAGACTGATCTCCAGACCCGTTGACTCATACTGACGGGTTAACGTCCAGTCATTCCCATCGGCACTCCCCGATACCCAGACGCTTGTTCCCGGGGGACCGGTACTGTACCCCTGTGCGTGCGCCATGTGGGTCAACTCCATCGTGCGCTGAAAGTGCACGTTCGACCCCAGTCCGGTGTCTACCCATGTTGCGTCACTCTGTGGAGTGGTGTAGTCCTCTACAAGTGGATTGGTACGCGGATCCAGAGGGTTGTCTCCTTCATCCTCCGGCCCATCCCCTTCCGCACCTATCACATCCGAGTAATAGATCGGATTGCCGTACATCGAGGCATACGGGCTTTCTCCCGGATGCGTGATCGGATCGTGACTCCACCAACGTCCGATCCGAGGATCGTACTGCCGGAAATACGTTGTATAGTGATTCCCCGCTTCTCCCTTTACCTCCGGATCTGTTTCCATACCGTTAAATCCGTAACGATACTCGACCGAGTTATCCCACGTCCTGTCCGGCTGTGGCATCCCGAACGGATACTGATGCGTGTACGCCTCCACATCCGCGTAGTAATTACCTGCGCCCGGAGTCCCTGTGCGCTTCCGGTCGCCTATGACGACCCGTACGTTCCCCAGATGATCCGTCAACTCATAGTGCTTCAGATTCAGTCGACGGGTGTACGTCGGACCCGTGTTCGGTGCGTCAAAGATACTGATATCCGGACGGGCTACTCCCACTCTCCCCCTTCCATAGATCGGCAATTCCACTAACCTGTAATCGCAGACATCGCAACTGTCGCCGTACCCGTCGAAGTCCGTGTCCTCCTGTTCCGGATTCACCGTACACGGGCAGTTATCGTGATCGTCCGTCCAGCCGTCGCCATCCGCATCGGTCGGCGGAACCGGCGGGTTCATCGGGTTCCCCGGCGAAGGATCGCACGCATTCCCCACACTGTCGGCGTCGATGTCCTCCTGGGACGGGTTGCTTTCGCAGATGCAGTTGTCGCAGGAGTCCCCCACGCCATCCCCGTCGCTGTCACGCTGACCCGGATTGTAGATCCCCGGACAGTTGTCCACGCTGTCGGCCCAGCCGTCACCGTCGGCGTCCGGTCCCCCTCCCGGTGGGACAATATCCACCGCATCACAGAACTTCTCATAGATCGCCACAACCGCCCCGCCGGCATCATACATGTAGAAGGTTTCGTTCTCCTCCCACGTACCGCCGCTCCACTGCTGCACCCGCTTCCGTACCCGGTTCCCGCCGGCGTCGTACATGTAGTCGATCTGCTGCGTCACCGGGCCGGGATAGGTCCGGTCTACATCGGTGACCTTCCCGTAGGCGTCCCACTCCATCGTCATGTTCCCCTCATCCACGTCCTCGATCAGATTCCCGATCTCGTCATACACATAGTTCGAATCGCTCTGCGTATCTCCCAGATCGTCATTGTACGGAACCCCGGCCACGGCATCGAACACATAGCTGAGCTTGTTCGTTTTGCCCGGATAGTAGTGGTAGTTCAGGCTGTCCATGTCGGTTGCCCCGCCGCCGCGGTCGTAGGCGTGGCGGACAACCTGCGTCAGGTTTCCGTTGGCGTCGTAATCGTAGCTGGTCAGATACTCCTGTCCGAAGTCGTTCCAGGCGTTCGTTCCGCTGTTGTAGGTGTGGAGTCGGCTGCTATCGAGTCGTCCGAGCTGGTCGTAGCGATAGCTGGTGCCGGAGAGTCCCTCATACGACCCTCCCGCCGTCTTGCCGATGTTGATCTCGACGCTTGAGATGTTCCCGTCGTAGAGAGGAACGCCGATCAGGTCGTTGGCCCCGCCGGAGTTGTGGAACGGACGGAACGTGTTCTCGAAATCATCCTCGTGGTAGTTCAGCGTAACGGAGAAGGAATCGATGCTGTAGGCTTCGTGACCCAGTCCGGACACACCGTCGCGACCGGGATCCCACGCCCCCGACAACGCCCGCTGGTTGATCGCTTTGAGTTGCCCCCCCAACGTGTAGACCAGATCAAGCCCCTGCAGCTTGTCCTCGCCGAGTTCCACCCGCCGCAACGCCCCGTGCGGATAGTAGTAATACCGTGCGTCGGAGTCCCAGACCACGCCGTCGTATGAGGTCTCCACCTCCGTCAGGACGTTATCCGCATCATACGTGTAGCGGTGGCGGAACTCGTCGACGCGGCTCTCGTTGTAGATCACCTCGTTGATGTTCCCACTGATCAGATCATAGTCGTATTTCACATAGTTCTTCAGCGGGAAGCCGGGAACGACCTGCGCCACCCACTCGATGTTGCCGTGAATATCGTAGCTGTAGTGTGTCTCCGCCCCGTCGTCGGTCCGGATGCCACTTACACGATTTCGAAGGTACCTCTGCGAGCCGCCGGTCAGATAGCCGACTCCGGTACTGGTATCGTAGGCGACATACGTCCGCTCGGTTCCGGTATACGGGAAGAGTCGGTTGTCGATATTGGAGTCGGCAGCAAATCCATAGTTCGCAATGCTGTCTGTGCTGACGCCGAACTCAACGACATCTCCCAGCTCATCAAACTTCGTGTAGGCATACTCACCACGGGCGGCAAGCCGGGCATCCTGCGAGAAGCGGAGTCGACCGAACCGGTCGTACCAGAACCGGCTCTCTCCTCCGTCGGGTGATTTCGTCCGCACCAGTTGTCCGAGAGAGTTGTAGTCGTACTCGGTGATGTAGGAATGATTCGGCTGGGAGAACCGGGTCGCCGTCGGCCCCAGCACATCGACACCGGCCGGGGGGACGGTCCGGACCAGCATTCCGGCACGATCGTAGTAGAAGAGAGAGAAGTGGATGTAGTCGACCGGGTATTCGATCGAGATCGTCTCGTTCAGCGAATCGGGAACCGTGCATTCCCTCTCGTACTGCTTTTTCAGGTCGAAGAGTGCATCGTCGATACACTCGGTGATGCTCCGGTCAATGGCGCCACGGATACGCCTTGCTGCGGTCTCCTCGCATGGTGGAACACGGAGCGTATCGACGTTCGACCAGTCCGGCTCCGGCGCTTCGGCCCACTTCCAGCAGATATCCGGACAGAGCCATCGGCCGCAGACATCGTCTCCCAGTTTCTTTGTCGGAACGCCGTAGAACCGAAGACTGAACACCCTGAACGTGTCGGGGACAGCGGAGGGATCCATCATTTTGTCCAGGTAGATGAGATACCCCTCATCGTTGATGCTGAACCGTCCGATGCGATAGGTATAGCTTTCGTTGAGGAACTCATCGAGTTCGTCGAAGTCACCGATAATGTATGTTGTCCCGGGGGTCTGATCGGCCAGAGGATCGGAGTTTTGTCCCAGTGCCCGGTAGGCCAGGAAGGTTCCCGTTCCGGACGAATCCGACGCTCCGTAGTGGAGGAGATCAAATGCCGAACTGTCCCCGTTGAAGTCCTGTGGATGGGAGGCGGACTGAAGCACGACTTCATCCAGGACGGCTGCGTCCAGATACATCTGGAACATCCCGCTGATGCGGCCGAACGCCTCGTTATCGTAGAACAGTGCCCGCTCGTACTGGAAGGTAAAATCGATGTAATCGTCGATCGAAACCGGCATCATCTCGCCGTTGACGCAACTGACCGAATCCTGCAGGAACCGTTCGAAGATCTCCATCGAATTGGTCTGCGGATCATACTCACGCAGGCGCACGCGGCTTCCATCGAACCACAGGTCGGTTGTCCCGGTTTTCGCGGCAACGGAGGAATCGACCTCCATCCCCCAGTAGCTGTCCAGAAAGAGATTGAGCGCAACGACCATCGGGTGTGAGGTCCCTTCATGCCATATCGTATCGGTCACGTACCACAACTCGCAACTGTCCCGCATCTCGAACCGGGCATCGACGTCGACATCATAGGAGGGAACCCAGACAAGAGAATCCGTGATGTCCGAAAGGATGGTGTCGGGTGCCCAGGGACGGACTTCCTCCTTGATGTTCCAGAAGGCATTGCCGTTGTACTGGCGTCGGTGCGCAAGACGTGTATTCAGGTATTTGATCAGGAGATCTTCGAAGATGATCCGATACCCTTCGTAGAGCGTGTAGCCGCTGTCGCAGTACTTGTTCCCTCCATCCTCCAGCGGTTTGACGATATCAAGGACTCCCTCACGGACTCGCGTCATCCCCTCCCACTCGGCAGGAGAGCCGACACTGTCGATCGGGTTCGAACCGTAGACCGTCAGATGACAATCGCCGAGACAGGTATCGATCAGTTCCTGAACCTTGCAGAGGGCCTCTTCTATCGAGATCGGATCGCCCGCCTCCTGATAGGCGTTCAGAATCCGGTAGGTAAACTCCATCCGTCGGGACTCACAGATATCCCGGCAATCCTCCTCGGCCTGACGGGCAGTGAAGACCAGACAGGAGTCGGCACGCTCTTCATCGGTAAAGTCGAGGAACCAGTGGGGATTTCCTCCAACGCCGTTGAAGACATCGGTCAGGTCGCAATTTTTTCCCACCTGCTTCAAACGGGAATTCCGGTTCTGGCGGTTCTCGCTGATCCAGCAGTTGTAGATCGTCTCCCATCGGAGCGATGAATCGATATCACCGTGCCATCCGGGATCATATCCGGTCCGGGCCACACAACTGTCGTTGGCAAGCACATCACCCCGAACATAACGATGTGCCCAGAGGAGATAACCGTTGTCGGCATTGTAAGGAGTCTGGGAAGTATCGATGTAGTGCGTCCCGGCAGCGTTAATGAACAGATTCAACAGATCGAAATCCGGATTGAATTCTGATGTGTCGTCCGGATTCCTGTGCAGGACATCGTACGAATCGACAAGCCCGACCCAGATGGACCAGAGTTCCTTGCAGTCGTAGAGGAATTCGCCGCTCGCGTTGGTGTCGGCCAGCATGTTGGCGATCAGCGAGTCGAACGGGTGGGGCGGCCTTCCCTCATACGTGTAGATGCTGTCGGTCCCATCGAACCGGAAATAGGTATAGAGAGATGAATCATATTCCGGCCCCCACTTCTCCAGCAGGTAGGCTTCGAAGCTGGGGACGGAGTCGCGACAGGGATTGAACCCGCAGTCCGGGTCGATAATCGGGAAGGTCACCTCGCAACACTCGGTGTAGACGGTATAGGTCCCGTACGTTTCGAGCGAATCGAGATTGAGGCCGAGATATTCCTCGTACAATCCGGCCAGGTCGTTTGAGGCGAGGTAGGTCAGGATCTGGGCGATCGTATCGGTTGCCAGAATGGAATCGCGGATTGTCTGCGCCACAACGTTCCGGAACTGCTCGGCATAGGTTATGCCGTACGGCGTCGTCGAGGTGATCGTTGCCGGATCGACCGTTCCGAACTCCATGCGCCGCTCGAAAAGATATGTGCCGGGTGGGAGCGTCAGCGCAATCGCCGTATCGATCGATCCCCCCTCACCACATGGATCGGCTCCGAGGTTGTACTCGAACACCAGCGTACTGTCCGGACGTTCAATATCGTGCACATAGAGGAGCACCCGGTAATCACACGTCAGACAGGTGTCGATGCAGAGTGCGCCGGCGATAAGAGAATCGGGCGTGAGCTGATAACGGAGCGTGATGTCGGTCGTGTCGGTGAAGGCGTAGCGTTTGTTCGTGCTGAAGCCGTATTGCCCCCTTGTCCGGTTTGCGCGAAGCGTGTCGGCGATCGTTCCGTTCAGTCGGGATTCGGTGGATTGATCCAGATCCAGAAGCAACGTATCCCCCTGATCGGTCTGCAACGCCGTCGCGATTGGTCGTCCTCCCTGAATCCAACTGACCGAGGTGACCTTGTTCGGTCCGGTCACCATCACCTTGTAGACGGTAGAGTCGGCCGGAGCCTCGTTGCCGAAGAGGCGAACCAGTTCCTTATCCGAAGCGCTTGCATAGTAGACCTTTGTGGTACGTGACTGTCCCCCTGTCCCACCCCCGATGCGATAGGTCTCCCCACTCCCTCCGACCTCGCGAGGACGTCCCGATCCATCGGTCAACGTGAGCGTCCGGCCATAGGGATAATCATCCGCATTTGGAACGATGCCGCCGCTGTAGAAACCGGTGCCGTCGAAGTATTCGGTGATGCCGCCGCCGTCAATCGGATCCGGATCGGCGAGCTTTGCATCGTCGTCAAAATTCCCGGCGGTGTACGGATCACCGTTGTTGGTCAGAAGTCCCTTTCGGAAATGGAAGCCTTCGGTACTGTCACCGAGGGGGGCGGGGAGCGCTCTCAACGTGGCTTTCCCCTCAAAGTCCACCACGGAATTTCCGGCAAGGTAATTCCGGTTCTCCGCACTCCGCAACTGAGACTGAACGGGACGTCCCTGAGGGGTGACAAAGACCATCCCCTCGGCAATCCGATATCCCGATCCATCCACATCCTCGGTGAATCCGCGGCTGTAGACCCAGGAGATCGAATCTTCAAACTGCCGGTACCAGAAGGCGTAATCCCCGGCATTCGAGTCGCTGATCCCGACATATTCGATAATATCACCGTCGGCAGGGGCATCGGACCAGACGCCCCGGTTTCGTGAGTCACCACTCCCTCTCGGATAGAGACTTCCGATG
>CBFGQN010000237.1:0-6529 GCA_965650895.1 uncultured Ignavibacteria bacterium
ATGCTGTTCCTCGTTATCGGCTGCGGCGACCGAGTCGATGAGAGAATTGATTCCGACGGTTCTTCCAAAGAAGACCGTGCCGATACCACGCTCACTCCTTCTGCGGAATTCATCCGCTCGATGGAGCATGCCCACCGTGCCGACCGGTTCTTTTCACACGATGCGATCGCCTTCGACCTGAACCTGAGTTTCGGCGGAAAGAGCAGGCTGACCGGGACCGTCACGATGCTGACGAATTCCACGCAGGTGATGCTTGAGCGGGATGACGGGGCGAAGGCTCTCTATGACGGCGAGACGGTCTACCGCTATCCGGCCGGGGCCGACTGGCCCCGCGCCCGGTTCGACGTACTGACCTGGATGTACTTCTTTGCCGCTCCGTACAAACTGGGCGATCCGGGGACAGCCCTGGAACTTCTCGGCCCTCTTCCTCTGGACTCCGATACCTGCCGGGCCGCTCGCCTGACGTTTGAGACGGGCATCGGAGATGCACCGGACGACTGGTATATCATCTACAGATCCGATTCCACACACCTGCTTCGGGTGATGGCCTACATCGTCACCTTCGACAAGTCGACCGAAGAGATCGCGAAGGCGGAACCGCATGCGATCGTCTATGAGGATTATCGTGAGGTCGGGGGAATTCTCTTCGCCCATCGCTGGACGTTCACGAACTGGAGTCGGGAGGAGGGAGTCTCCGGAGAGCGGGGTGTGGCGGAGATCTCGAATATCCGGTTTGTGGAGAACCCGGAGTTCGCTCTGCCGGAAGGGAAGGTGGAAGTGGAGATGTAGGGGAATGGCGAAGTGCGATGTGCGAATGCCGAATTCGACAGAACATCATTTGCCATTCGAAAATCGACACTAGAAAATTAGCTCATGTCCCCCTTCCCACTAAGAACATCTCTCCTCTCCGGTGTCTTTTCAGTAGAAGTGCAACGGAGTGTCCCGTCTGCCCACTCGATCTATCCCGAAAGAACCGACATTACTTTGCCCGACTATGCATCACCATCTCTCCGACCTCAGCATCGACAGGCTGCGAATGCAGCTTGACGACACCGATGACTTGCGTGAACAGGTTATCCTGCTCGATACGCTCAGCGGCTTGCTCCTGAGGGTCGATCCTTCCAGAGGAGTCGCCTGTGCCGGGGAGGCCCTGGAGACTGCCCGAAGTTTGAAAGACAACTACTGGATCGCCCGCAGTTACATCCGCCTGAGTGACGGAGCGGTCCTCCGAACGGAGTTCGATCTTGCCCGCAACTACCTGAAGAGAGCCTGGAACCTGGTCAAAAGCTCGGTTGATGACCGTTACCTCGGGGTCAAGGCTCGCATCGGTCGCGATCTGGGCAATCTCCACGCCCGGCTCGGGGAATCCGAACAGGCTCTGCGTCTGATCGGCATGTCATTGAAATACGGGCGTCAGCTCGGCGATCCCCGGGAGATCGGTGCTTCGTTGCAGGCGCTTGGAGAACTCTACGCCCATCTCGGCTTCAGCAGAAAAGCGTTGGAGGCTCTGCGCGAGGGATTGGAGCTGTTCGAGGAGAACGACATCCCGGAGGGTATCCCGTCCACTCTGTTTGCACTGGGAAATCTCTATGCAGCGGCGGATGATCGGGAGAATGCCCTGAAGTGCTTTGACGAGTGTCGGGAACAATATCGGCGGGCCGGGGAGAGGCGCAGGGAGGCGCACGCTCTGCAGAGACTGGGGACGATATATCTGAAGGCGGGAGATTCCGACCGGGCATTCCGGTATCTGGAAAAGGGGGCGGAACAGTACCGGGAGCTTCAGGATTATCTCCACTACGCTCTTGCCGTTGTCGACATCGGCCATCTGTATGTGGAAAGGAACGACCTCCAATCCGCCCGTTCCAGGTTCGGCGAAGTTCTTGCGGAACTGGAGGACCTGCATCACGAGGCAGGGGTTGCCGTGATCCGGACCGGCTATGCCGGTGTTCTGGCCCGGGAGGAACGATGGGAGGAGATTCCCGGTCTGCTGAAACCGGCACTGAACGCATTGCGGCAATCCGGACTTCATCCCCGGCAACTTGCCGCCTGCGGACTGCTTGCCGAAGCCTGTGAGAAGACGGGGTGCCTGCCCGAAGCTCTTGCGTACTACAGGGAATTCATCACTCTGGAAGAGCAAAGGGGAAGAGATGTCCTGCAGCAAATAATGGCCCGGTTCGATCTGGAACGACGGTTGCGGAAGATCGAATCCGAACTGGCGATGAGTTCTGAAGAAATGAAAGAACGGCAACAGAGGATGGAGGAACAGATGAGAGAGGTGACCGCCGAATCGTTGCGACTGACGGAGTATCACGGCATGCTGAAGAGACTGCACGAACGACTGAAGACATTAAGGGAGAATGGAGAGGAGGAGATGTCCCTTGTCAGGGATCTGATCCGTCAACTCAGTCTCCGTTCCGTGCGGGTAGAGGCATGGAAGATGTTTGAAAGACAGTTGAGGCGACTGGACGAGCGGTTCCCCGAAACGCTTGCCGAATGCCTCCCCTCGCTGACTCCGGCCGAGACCAGACTCTGTCTTCTGCTGCGGCTGCACCTTTCCAACAGGGAGATTGCCTGTCTGCTGAATCTTTCCATCCGCACTCTGGACGCACAGCGAATGAGTATTCGCCGGAAGATGAAACTGACCGGCAGAGAAAATCTGTCAACCTTCCTGCTGAAACTGTAGCGTAACTACGAGAGGAGAATAACCACTCTGCCGTTGCAGATTTTCCGTCTACATTTCATGCGTCCACTCTATGAACTCTCCACTCTATAAACTCTACGAACTCTTCTCTCTACGAACTCTCTTCCCCCCCCCACCTGCTCCCCTTCCTCCAGCCGAGCATTTGCACCTTGTACGAGAGATTCGGGAAGAAGGAGTGAAGGTACTTGAAGATCCGGAAAGAGACCGGTTCGTCCCACGTGCCAACCCAGCCCGTTCCTTTCTCGATCCACCTGATGATGTCCCGTGCCACCCGGTCGGCCTCCGGCGCACCGTCTACACGCTTCTTCCGGATTTTGTATCCCTTCTCGTTCAACCGGTTGATAGGTGCCCAGGCCAGTGGTCCCTTGATTGCACCGGGCCGGTACAGGCGCATCTTCACCTTTCCTTCGCTGGCATGGTAGACGATCGGTCCGACGCCGAGCCAGAAATAATGAATGGCGATCTTCCCCGCATGATAGACCGGACCGAAGGGGGAAGGGGCACCGTCGGCAATCGAACCGATGGCGATGATCTCCAGCGGACGATCCCACTTCCGGTTCCCGGCCTCAGTGGCCACCACCGCCGGCCACGTGTAGTTCACCCTGTTCATGCTCTCCACTATCTCCGTCAGCGGCAGTCCCTTCTCGCCGATCTCCGTCTCGATCTGCCCGGCGTTCAGGATCAGCAGGTCCGGATCCAGATCAAGCAACCGCCCGGCATCCTCGACGCTCTGCTGTTCCGAGACGTGAAGCTCGGAAAAACTTCGTCCTTCACCTTCCAGTCCTTCCCGACGGGAGACGCCGATGACATGGTGTCCGGTACGGAGATATTCTTCTCCGAGTGCCTTGCCGAGCGTGCCGGAAATTCCGGTGATGATGACCCTCTTCATAGCGGATATCGGTGTTTTGTTGTTGATGGTGTTTTGATTCCGGCGTCTCGGGGCTCAGGGTACAGGGTTCGGGGTACAGGGTGAACGGTTAGGAGAATACGGCTCCCACGCGTAACGCGTTTGCGATAATGGTCAATGCGGGGCCGACCCCGAGTGATGTCGGCATGAAACTTCCGTCGACGACGTAGACGTTGTCGTAGCCGTGCAGACGACAGTCCGGGTCCAGAACCGAATGCTTCGGATCGGTGCCGAAGCGGGCGGTGCCGACCTGGTGTGCCGTGTGCAGGTCGTCCTTCTCGCCGGTTGCGCCGAATGAAACGGTTGCCCCGGCCTCCTTCATCACCCGCTTCAGTTGTCCCAGATACCACCGGGATCGTTCAACATCGTAGGGATGAAACCTGTGGGTCAGACGAATCTTTCCCGACCTGTCGATCTCCACCCGGTTCCGACGTTGCGGCAGATCCTCCACCGCTCCGGAGATAATAAGCATTCGCCGGTTCAGGAACCGGGCCAGGGAGAGAGGGAGCGGAACCGGAGAGTTCTGTCGGACCGAAAGGGGTCCGGGAGAGGGGAGTGTCTGCACGTAGCCGAGCTTGTGGGGGAATTCCCTGCTTCCGAAGTAGAGATCGGTGAATCCGAGTTGTTTGATAAATCGCTCTGCGCCCCCGGTCGGCTCGCGAAAAATTCCGGCGATCAGCGCGCCGCAATGGTAGGCGTAATTTTTCCCGAGCTGATCACCCGGATCTTCGTATCCCGATTTCATCAGGATTGCCGGACTGCCGATTGCGCCCCCCGAGAGGATATAGTGCTCGGCGGTCAATTCTTCCACGATGTGATGACGGCGGGAACGAATCCGTATCCCCCGGCCTTTTCCTCCCGGACCGAGCAACAGTCGTTCCGCTTCCCACTCGGTTCGGATCTCAAGATTGCCCGTTCTCTCTGCGCGTTCAATAAACCGGTCGGCGACCGAGGCCCGGGCGGTGTTCGGGCAGAAGTAGCCGGGGCAGCAGGGACAACGAAGGCATGTGCTGAAGTCGATGCCGAGAGGGAGATGGAAGGGATGGAAGCCGGCTCTCTCGATACCCCGCTTCAGTTTCAGATTGATCGGCTCAAGTTCCGGCGGAGGGAATCGATAGCCGTCCCGGGGTCTCTCCACATGCATCATGGCTTCCGAAGCTTCTCCGGCAACCCCCAGAAGGTGCTCGGCCTGATCGTAGTAAGGAGCAAGATCATCGTAGGAGATCGGCCAGTCCCACAGTTCGGGTTCCAGTCGGTTGCCGTAGAACTTCCCGGGATGAAAATCATCACGACTCGGTCTGAGGAGTGCGCTTCCGTAGAGTGCCGTCCCCCCACCCAGAACACCGCCGATGTAGAGTCGGGCGGCCCGTCCGTTTACCTCGAACGTTCTGTCGTCGAACGCCTCCATCTCCATCAGCATCCGCTGCTCGTCCTGGAAGGCCGTCCGGTCCGTGAACCGCTTTCCCCGCTCCAGAAGCAACACCCGCTTTCCGGCCGAGGTCAGACTCCACGCAATTGTTCCCCCACCGGCACCGCTGCCGACGACGATGGCATCGTAATCAAAAGGCATTCCGCAAACTTATCCTCCTGACGGGAGAACGGCGAGTTATCGATGGGTTACACCCGGAGCGTCGAACCGGGAGTCTCTTACAACATTCAAAAGGAACACTTCAAAAAGAGAGCCTGTGCTACTCATCGCCGGGGAGTCCGCTTCTTTCATCTTCGATTTGCTTCAGGATGGCGACGAACTCCCGATCCTCGCGGCTGAGAAGTTCGTCGGAGTAGCGCGGATTCCGGAAGTAGCCCAGGGAGAGATACGGAAGACCGTCATCGTCGTCCCAGTAATCCGGACGACGTGTGGCGGGAGGATAAAATCGCTGATCCAGAATCGAATCGGCAAACGGTCTGCCGTAGCGGGCGAAGACAAGATTGCGGCAGATCCTGATGGAGTCATCAGGAAGACATTCCAGCAGTTTCCGAAGCTCTCCCTTCGGGTCGGCTCCCCGCATCGCCTCTTCCCGTTCCCATCGCTGGGGGCAACAGTCCGGAAGCTCGTCCTCATAGAACACGTTGACCGTTGCGGTGAAATCGGATTCGGGTTTCCACTCACGCTGATGAAAGGTATAGACCGACCGAACGGTTCCGTAGGGATCGGTCGGAAACCGGTCGCGGTAATACTCCACAAGGTGATATTCTTCCGGCCAGGCAATCCAGGAGGAGAAACCGGCGATCGCCACGGTGAACCGGGCCGATCCGATCGGCCCGTTCCACAGGCGCCCGGTCCGCGTCAGGTAATCGACTTCCACCCCCATGACGCTGGAACTGCCGGTATACTCATAGGTGTGATCCACCTGCTTGCGTTCGCCCGGCGCGAAGGATACCTCGAAGATATAGACCGTGCCGAGGCAGAACTCCCATTCATTACGTTGTACGGTTCCGGTATCGTAGGCGACCGGATTCCCGTTTATCCGAACCTGCAGATTCCGGAAGCGGGGATCATACGAATCGCCGTAGTCTTCCTCTTCTCTCTCGCAATGTCTCTTCTCCGGAAATCCCATCCGGATCGTGACCGTGTCGGAGGTCGGATTCTCGAAGATGTAGTGGGCGTAGACGGTCCAGTCCGAAACCCCTTCGTATTTCTGTACAAGCCGTATATCCTCGGAGACCATCCGGATGCGTCCTTCGCTCAGGAGGACCAGATCGGAGCCGATCCCGCCGATCGATGCGTCGTTGGCCTGCAGCAGGACTGTGGAGAGGGAGAAAAGAGAAAACAGCAGAAGGAAAGTGCGCATGATACGGTTCGGATGGACAAGTTGCCTTTGATGGTCTTCACGGCGCGTCCGGACTTCCCCCCCCCCCCTGCTGGCACGCTGGGTGCGAGACCGGCGGGGGGCAAACATCCCAACTGTTTTCTGCCCCTC
>CBFGQN010000238.1:0-6523 GCA_965650895.1 uncultured Ignavibacteria bacterium
GGTATCAGACCACATCGCTCGACTACGACACGGCCACAACCAACCCCGATTTCGTGGAGGCCTCCGGTATGGTCGAGTGGAGCCCCTCGGCCGGTCTGTACGTTACAGCCGGAGGAGTAGTCGCTCACGGAAGATTCTCCGACAGCGGATCATCAACGCTTCTGATGCCGAGAGGGGCAATCCGTTTCGAAGCGAGCAAGAACCTGGCGATCTTCGCCCGGTTCGCTCCGGAACTCCGTGCTCCCTCCTATCGTTCACGTATCATGCGCGCTCCATACGTCAATCGGGAGATCACGCTCCGTCCGGAAAAGGTTCTGCTCTACGGTGCCGGAGGGATCAGGCTTGCCGCCGGTTCCTTCAACATCGAGGCGGAGGCTTTTTTCGAGAAAGGAGAGAACACGCCGGTGGTAACGCTTGCAGAGGGAGCGGGTGAGTTGCGCTGGATTCATCGGGACTCCCGGACGTTCGGCCTGCGGGGCGGAGTCCGTGCCGGCTTCGGTGAGAAGATCAGTCTTCAGGGAGAGTTGACGCTGGCCAACGCCGTTGACGAGGAGACCGATGAACAACTGCCGATGCGTCCGGTGATCGAAGCCCGGGGAAGAGTGGATATTGCTCTGACGGACAGGCTGGGAGTATTCGGAACCCTGACCTTTCTGAGCGAGCGGAACGTCACCTTCGATCCCGCCCTTCTGCCGACCGGTATCGAACAGACGATCGATCCGCAATTCCTTCCGGGGGCCGGAGCCGAGTACCGATTGATCGAGAGTCCGAACCTGAGCCTCTTTGCGGAAGTCACCAACCTCCTGGCCCAGAGCTACCAGTGGTGGCAGAACTACGAGGCGCCGGGACTGGAACTGCGGGTGGGGGGACGAGCGCGGTTCTAAAGGGGAAGGCAAAATTCAAAATGCCGGACGTGTCCAGGCAAAGCCGATACCTCTTCCTTTTGCATTTTGACTTTTCAATTGACCCCGATATGAAAAATCCAAAACACCCGGACATGTTCAGCTATAGCCGACAGATCCACCTTTTTCCTTTTGCATTTTGACTTTTTAATTGATCATCGATTCATGAATCTTATCAGCTTCTTCACCAAGGGGGGACCGGTCATGTACCTGATCCTCCTCTGTTCGATCATCGCCGTCTATATCATCGTCGAACGGGTGATGGCTCTGCGGCGTGCCCAGGAGGTGCCGGAAGGATTTTCGCGACAGCTTCGCGACTTCATCCGGGTGGGAGACATCAAGAGCGCGCTGCTTTACGCTTCCCGCTACGACATCCCGATCGCCCGCGTCATCAAGTCCGGACTGGTGAAAGTTCACCGGGGCTACCGTCGCGTGCAGCAGGCAATGGAAGATCAGGGGCGAGCCGAGATGCACGTGCTGGAGCGGTATATGGGAATTCTGGCGACCGTGGCCGGCGTCGCGCCGCTGCTCGGGTTTCTCGGAACGGTGATCGGTATCGCCATCGCCTTCGAGGAGATCGCTGCCCGGGGCGGACAGGTAAGTGCTGATGTTCTGGCCGACGGAATCTCGCAGGCGTTGTACACCACGGTCTTCGGTCTCATCGTCGGCATCCCCGCCTTTGCCGCCTACAATTACCTGAACGGAATGATTCGGGGTGTGGTCGGGAAGCTGGAAAATCAGGCGCGGGAAATCTTCGACGTGATTGAAGAGGAACTCCCCTCGGAAGGACGCTCGAAAACTTCGATCCCGGCTGCCGACGCAGAACTGCAGGATGGAGGGAAGACGTTATGAAGTTCTCCGGTTCGCAGGACTCCGGCTATCTCTCCGCCTTCAACTTCTCGTCGCTGACCGATATCGTCATGCTCCTGCTGATCTTCTTCCTGCTGACAAGCTCGTTCGTTACGACGAAGGGACTCGACGTCGTTCTCCCCGAGGCGGCCAACACGGATCAGCATCAGGACATGCGGGTCGACGTCAGCGTGAAGGAGGACGGCACCATCGCGTTCAACGGAGAGCCGACAACAAAAGAAGAGCTTCCCGGTCTGATTACCGAATCCATCAAGGCCGACACTACGACGGCAACCGTGGTCGTCCTTCGCGCCGATCAGGCATTGCCCTACAGCACCGTCGTCGAGATGCTCGACATTATCAAGGGAGCGGGAGCAACGAGGTTCTTTCTGGCGACGGAGAGGAAGGAGTAGGTTGGAGGCATTTCGTCTTGGCCGGGTGACATTGAACAGGTAGTGTTAGTCAAGTAACGGGGGAACACCCCCCTGCCCCCCTCAAGGGAGGCTCGGGGTTTTCTTCTTTGTCCGGGTGACATTGAACAGATAGTGTTAGTCAAGTAACGGGGGAACACTCCCCTGCCCCCCTCAAGGGGGGAGAGGCTCGGGGTTTTCTTCTTTGTCCGGGTGACATTGAACAGGTAGTGTTAGTCAAGTAACGGGGGAACACCCCCCTGCCCCCCTCAAGGGGGGAGAGATATGAAACAGCGTGAACTCGAAATACCGGAAGCATCGTTCGAACGGCGGAACAGACAGACCTCGTGGCTTGTCTCGTTCATCTTTCATGTTGCTCTCCTTCTCCCTCTTTTTCTGATCACCTGTTCACCGAGTACGGAACCGGAAGATCTGACGCTGATCGAGTGGGGAGGAAGCGGAGGTATTCCCGGACTGGATGCGCCGATCGGCAAGACTCCGAAGGGGGAAACCGACGGGGGCGACAAGAGTCAGCCGGTCACCGAAACGAACCAACCCAAACAGACAACCGAACAATCCACACCTCCTTCACAGGCAACAGAGAAGCCGACGAACTCTCCTTCGCAGGAGAAAATATCGGCGAAGGAACAACCGAGCAGCCGGCAGGATCCCCGAACCGACACCAAACAGGAGTCGAGCAGTTCCCAGGAGACAAGCAGCAATGCCGGAACAAACAACAATCCGGATAAACCTCAGGGAGATCCGAGCGGAGACGGGGACAAACCGGCCGGAGGGGGGGGAGGAAGCAGCGTGGGTATTGCCGGGGGAGGTATCGGCCGATGCTGGAATACCAGTCCGGGTGCAGCGGCCCGGGGGGCGACCACAACACAGTCGGGAAGCGTTACGCTGGCGTTCACCGTCAAGGCGGACGGTCAGGTGACCAACATCCGGAAAGTCAGTGGTGCCACAGCACTGTTCAGCAAGGCCCAGTCGCTTCTCTCACGCGCCCGTGCATGCCGGGCCGAACCGGGAACGCCCGATGTGCAGGCACAGATCACATATAACTTCACGCTGAACTGACGTTAGGCATCTCCCGGCAGAGAGAGGGAATCTCCGATCGAATCTTCTTCCCCGGTGCATCCCCATCCGTCCGGCGGACTTCAGATTTCAACCTTCAGACTTTCAACAGAACGACCGGATACGAGAAGCGGAAGAGACCGGCAAACCGATCCCTTCCGCTTTTCCTTTTCCTTCACTTGGAGACGGAACGTCCTTAGGACGCCTGCCGCTCCACCATACCGCCGAGCGTGATCACATACTCGCTGGTCGTCGCGTCGAACGAGACCTTGTAGGTCGTCGGATAGAATCCGGTCTTCTGATATGCCTGCGGCAGCTTCAGAAGTTCCTCAAGCGTCGGCTTCGTATCCAGCCATGCCTTGGTCATCATCGGCTCGATGAACGTCAGGTTCCCGTCCCACGATCCGTAGATCATCACCTCGGTGAAATTCCCCGGAGCGAGATTCTCCTTTGAATCGATCATATGTACACCCATCTGCGGCACACCCTCAGGAGCCGGAGGCGGAACGACATAATCAACCGGAATATACTGGGCATCAGGCAGATGTTCCGCCTTCGTCTGGAAATCCGGATCGGTCGGATCGATCGCCAGACGCTCCGCTTCGGTCATCATGTAGAAGTGCATGTCGAAGTGGGGAACGTCAAAGATCATCGCCGGCTCGTGGCCGTGCCCGTTCCAGTCGAGCGAGATATGATTGATGACGGTTGCCGATCCCTCGCTCGGAACGTTGAACCAGAGCGTTACCGGCTCGGCCTGATCCGGCAGCCCCTGCAACGCATCCTCGGTCATCCGGATGCCGATCTCGGTCGGATCGCCGTCGGCATCAAGCGTCACGAAGACCTTGGCCAATCCATCTCCCATATTCTGCGAAGCGGTAGAGTATGTCCCGCTCTTGTCATCCGGCTGCGCCGGATCATCTTCACAACCGGCAATCGCCAGTCCGCAAAGAAGAAGTGTTGCTACTCCCCAACGATTCAGTAGCCTGAAATGCATAACAATATGCCTCCTCTGTTATGAAATGGTAAAATGACCTGCAAATATAACGCACCTGTTTTCAAAAATCGGAACATTCTGCCGGAAGCAGGGGCAACTCAGGCCCCGGTCTCCCTTGCCGGTACGGTCCGCAGATAGGACCAGAGAGCGTGGATGTCGTCGTCGGTCATCAGGGCAGTAGAGTTCCAGGGCATCGCCTCCGGATTCATGGAGGCTCCATCCTTTTTCTTTCCAAGCCGCAATGCGGTTGTGAAATCAGCCTCGTTGTACGGGCCGAGTCCGTCCGGATGGGGCGTCAGGTTTGCCGCCGGGGGCCAGTCGGGAGGACCGCCCGGGATCGGACCACCCGAAAGATCGGGCCGATGGCAACCGACGCATCCGCCGATCTTCGTCAGATGCTCTCCGTACGCAACCGTCGGTCCGGGGACAGGAGCTGCGGGACGGGTTGCCGCCAGGTCGATATTCTCGACACTGAAAATCGGAAGCGCTCCGGTAGCGACGAGAACCCGGCCGAGCATCCCGAGCGACGGCGCCTCGGTCTCACGATCGACCGGCGGAACCGACAGAACGTAGGCGATCACCTTTCCGAGTTCCTCATCGCTCATATACCAGTACTCCTCGCTCGGCATCACCACGATTCCCTTGCCGTCCGGCTTCACCCCGTGGCGGATCGCCCGGACCCAGTCTTCGGTTTTGTAGGTCCCGGCAATTCCCCCCTTTCCGGACGTCAGATTCTTTCCCGCCACCACACCGATGATCGGCTCGTTGAGAAAGACCTTCCCGCCGAAGTCGGCTCCGTGACAGTCGATACATTTTCCGATGGCGGTTGCCAGATACTTCCCTTCAGCCAGCGAGGCCGAGTCGGTCGGGACGGTAACCGTTTCGGTCGGCACCTCGAAATCCGTGTCGAGCTTCGAATTGCTGATGATGTAGACAATTCCGAGAAAGATCAGGAGCAAGCCGACGATGCTCCCGAGAACGATACCGATCCACTTGAACGCTTTGCGCATTGGTTCTCCTCCAATAAATGAACGGTCAGAATATGTTGCTCCCGGGTGTGGGCCGGGTTTTGTGTTTTGTCGGGTAGACCTGGTTAGCTTTGAGCTTTGAGTAATCAGCTTTGAGCAGTCAGCTTTGAGCTTTGAGTAATCAGCTTTGAGTAATCAGCTTTGAGCTTTGAGCGATCAGTTTTCTGTGTTCTTTGCGCCTTTGCTCTTTGCGCCCTTTGCGTGAGGTCGGGTAGGGATTAGCTGTAAGCAATGACTTCGTATCCTTCCAGTCCTCTTAACTCTACGAACTCTCCCCCCTCCTCCCCTCCGGTGCTCCCGCATACTTCCGATATCGTCCGGTCAGCCGACCGATCAGCCGCTGGATCGGGAAAACGGTCTTCTGTACAAACCCGGGAATCTCGGTGATCGCAAACTCGTTCCGATAGCGGTGGGCCAGCCATGCCGCATCGAGTCCGTTCGGGCGTTTCCCTCCGTTCTCTTTCGTCGAGGCGTACATCTCCGTGAGGAAGTACTCGATGCTGTCCGGAGGACGGATGTACCCGCTGCAGACCAGATCCTCCTCCCCTGCATTCCAGAACCGGTGGGCGACCCCCGGCGCGAAGATGACCGTCTCCCCTTCTCCGGCATACTGTTTTTCTCTCCCCTGCACCTGATATCCGATCATCCCCTCCTCCACGGTCAATCCCTCCTCCTGAAGGAAATGAACGTGCATCGGCGGACCGCTCCCCGGCTTCACGCGGTTGCTGACTTCAAGATATTCCCCCCGCTCGTCTCTTCTGCGGGCAACGAACGTCAACTCTTCTCCACCCCCATTGGTAATGGTATGCGGATATGTGTACATAGCGATCTCCTGATACGATTTCCGGTTCACAACAGGCCTGTAACAGGAAAAAGGTAGGAGTCTACTGATAGATGGTATTGTAAAAAGGGGACATCCGGATCACCTCATCGCAGGCTTCGCCGAAACGGGTTCGCGGCATCGACGACAGGAATTTTCCGGGGGAGACTCCGGCCAGTTCTTTGAACTCCTTTGTGAAGTGAGCCTGGTCGAAATAGCCGCTTTCGTATGCGATCTCGATGTGGCGGATCGGTCCCCTGAACAGCCTGAGCGTATGCTGGAACCGGATGATCCGACTGAAGATCTTGGGTGGAAGTCCGACCGTCTCCTGAAAGCGACGGACGAACTGCTTGCGACTCAGCCCGTAGCGTTCGGCCGCCGCACTTATATGGATGCAGCCACGTTCAGCGGCAATCGTGTGGACGGCATCGACAACAAGCCGG
>CBFGQN010000239.1:0-6508 GCA_965650895.1 uncultured Ignavibacteria bacterium
GCCTCCTCGATCGGTATACCTGACGGCGTTGCTCACCAGATTGTTCACGATCCACCGGAAGTGCTCAGGCTCGGCGCTGATCCGGAGGAGATCGGGTTCGGTTGAGAGGTGCAACTCTACTCCCTTCTCCTCAGCCGGCAACTGGTGAGGCTTCAACGCATCACCCACCAGCGGTCCCAGTGCAACGGAATCGGTCGATGTCCCCTCCCGCTTCCGTTCCAGTCGGGACATTTCCAGGATGGCGTTGATCATGGCCGACAGCCTCCGGCAATCATCCTTCGCGCTCTCAAGCAGTTCACGCTGCCGGTCGTTGATCTCCCCGAGGATTCCTTCGCGGAGAATATCGACACTCATCAGAATTGATGAGACCGGTGTGCGGAACTCGTGCGAGATCCTCGCCAGCAGTTCGGACTTCAATCTATCCAGCTCCTTGAATTCGGTCACATCGGAGAAAACGGCGATCGCACCGCCGACGCCACTGGCGGTTTTTAACGGAATCACCTGCACCAGATAGAACAGTTCTTTCCCTTCCACCTCGGTTTGCCAGGTCATCGATTCGTGAACCGAATCTTCCTTCAGACTCCTGCCGACGACCACGGTCAGCAGTTCGGAAATATTCCCGTCATCCCCCAGTTCGGTTACAGGGAGCCCCTCAAGATGTGTGTGAATCGGCTTGCGAAAGAGTCTGAGCGCCGAGGAGTTGACAAGAAGGATCTGAAGTTCGGTGCTGACCACGACGATCGGCGTTGTGATGCTCTGGACGATCGTCTCCGCCTTTCGCTTTTCCAGCAGAAGATTTTCCAGATTCATCTCCTCGTAGTGGCGCAACTGCTCTACCATCCGGTTGAACTCGAAGGCAAGGTCGCCGATTTCGTCCGCCGAGGTGATATGCACCTTCTGGGCCAGTTCTCCCTTGCCGACGTTCTTGACCCCCTGGCGAAGGCGTTCAATGGCACCGACGGCCCAGCGCGAGTATATGCCTCCCCCCAGAATGCCGATAAAGGCTGCGATCAGTGTGCCGATACCGACGGTCAGCAGCGTCTGCTTCAACTGATCGTTCAGAATGTCGAGCTCAACCGAGATATCGTCCCGGCTGACTTCCGAAAGGGCGAGGACTTCCGTCTGAACGCTCTGCGCTCCACCATAGAGATCTTCGGCGGAAACCTCCCCTCCCCCCTGCGGCCCCGACAGGAAGTTCTGTGCAGTGGAATCGAAACGTCGGTAGTCGGAACGGATCCGCTCGATCTGAAGGGTGTCATGACTGTAGAATTCCGTCGCCAGGCGGGAAAGTCCGTTCAGGAATTCTCTCCGCATGATACTGAAGCGGGGAGCGACCGAATCGACCGGGTCGCCGGAGCGAACGCCGATCAGCAGAGCGTACTGTTCACCGATCATCCGGGCAAGCTGGTGACTGCCGGCAGTCGCCTGGTAAGTATCGGCAACGCGGACGTTGACCCGCTCTCCTATACCGGAGAAATTATAGATCGCCCAGAGCGTGAAGACGATGTTCACGGCGATGACCGCAGCAAATCCGGCAAATATCTTCGAGCGAAGTGTTGTAAACATACAGCCGTCCCGTCACCCAGCATTTGCATTTGCAGCCCCGTAGCCCACTATCAAACAACTTCCCTCCATAGCATCTTCCCTTCGTCCCCTATCCCAGTCTCTCCCCCAACACCTCACGAACCACGCCCAGCACCTCTCCATCGGCGATCAGTTGCCGGGCGGCCATCAGATCGTCGTGCAGCACACGATCTTCATCCAGATGAGGAACCCGGTCGCGAAGAAGTCTGTAAGCCGGAACCAGAGCTTTCCCCGGAAGGAGCGGCTCATGGAAGTCGATCCCCTGACAGGCGCAGAGATACTCGACGGCGAGAACGCTCTCCAGATTTTCGGCGATCTGCAAACACTTCCTGGCCGCTATCGACCCCATCGAATTATGATCTTCCTGATTTGCCGACGTGGGAATCGAATCGACCGAGGCGGGATGCGAAAGGATCTTGTTCTCGCTGACGATAGAGGCGGCGGTGTACTGGGCGATCATATACCCGCTGTTCAATCCGCCGTGCCGGGTAAGAAATCTCGGTAGCCGACTGAGAGCACCGTTGACCAGCCGCTCGGTTCGTCGCTCCGAGACGTTGGCAAGTTCCGAAAGAGCAATCGAGAGGAAGTCGAGCGGCAGAGCGACCGGCTGACCATGGAAGTTTCCTCCCTCGATATGTTCCCGATCATCGGCAAAGATCAGCGGATTGTCCGTGGCGCTGTTGATCTCCGTCTCCAGCACGCGGCGAACATAATCGATTGCATCCCGGCTTGCACCGTGAATCTGCGGAATGCAGCGGAGCGAATAGGCATCCTGCACACGGTCGTCACCGTGGCGGTGGGACTCCCTGATTTGAGACTCTTCCATCAACGCCCGCATGTTTGCCGCCGTCCTCTGCTGTCCGACATGCGGTCGGGCATTGTGGAGTCGTTCGTCGTATGCCCGGTCGGTCCCTTTCAATCCCTCCACAGAGAGGGCGGAAATAATATCAGCCGTCGTCACCAGACGTATCGCTTTATCGAGCGCAAGGGAACCGAAGGCGGTCATCATCTGGGTTCCGTTAATCAGGGCAAGGCCTTCTTTCGCCTGCAACCGGATCGGTTCGATCCCCATCCGTTCAAGTTCCGGGCCGGACGGAACCGGTTGTCCCTCCCGCCAGACCTGTCCCTCACCCATTGCCGCCAGAACCAGGTGAGCAAGTTGAACAAGATCGCCGGAGGAACCGACCGATCCCTGACGGGGGACAACCGGAACGACATCCCGGTTCAGCATGTCCAGAAGCGTCCGAACGGTTTCGATCCGGATACCGCTGAAGCCCTTGGCCAGGGCGTTGACCCGGAGGGCCATCATCGCCCGCACGAGGGGCGGAGACATCGGATCGCCGGCACCGACCGCATGGCTGCGGATCAGGTTAACCTGCAGACGTTCAAGATCATCCCGGCTGATCACGACGTTTGCGAATTCGCCGAACCCGGTCGTGACACCGTAGATGGTCTTCTCGTTCTTCACCCACTCTTCAACAAGATCCCGCGATCCCCGCATGGCCGGAACGGCCTCTTCGGCCAGTTCAACGGCAACCGACGTATCGTAGGCAATGCGGGCGACATCTGTGATGGTAAGGCTTTCGCCGTCAAGTCGTATAGTCATTGAATTCTGTTGTCGTTATGTAGTGGAATGGTTGGGTGGTTGAATAGTGGGATCGTTGAATTGTTGAATAGTTGGTGATTATTGAACTCGAACAATTCAACTATTGAACATAATTAGTGATTATCGAACTCGAACCATTGAACTATTGAACCATTCAATCAACCATTGAACTATTCAACTATGCCCCCGCCCCCTCCACGATCGCCAGGAAATCCTTCCCCTTCAACGATGCCCCCCCGATCAACCCGCCGTCAATGTCGGGTTGGGAGAAGAGTGAGAGGGCATTGTCCGGCTTGACGCTTCCGCCGTAGAGGATGGAGATGTGATCGGCGACGGTTTCGTTGTAGAGACTTGCAAGACGATCCCGAATAAACCGATGAGCCTCCTGGGCGATCTCCGGCGTCGCGGTCTTGCCGGTGCCGATTGCCCAGACCGGTTCATAGGCCACAACGCAGGCCGGGGCGTCCTCCTTGAAAATCCCGTCGAAGGCCTCGCGAACCTGCCGGTTCAGAACGTGATAGGTCATCTCCCCCTCCCGCTCGGCCTCGGTCTCCCCGACGCAGATGATCGGAATCAGATCGTGATCGACTGCGGCGTTCACCTTCATCTTTACGTCGTAATCGGACTCGCCGAACATTGTCCGGCGTTCGGAATGTCCGACGATCACATACCGGCATCCGACCGACCGAAGCATATCCGGAGCGATCTCGCCGGTAAAGGCCCCCTCCTTTTTATGGTACATGTTCTGTGCTCCAAGATGGAGCATGCTCCCTTCAAGTTCTTCACCGACCGACTGAAGGAACGGGGCCGGGGGACAGAGCACAACGTCAACCCCTCCTTTCTCCTCCCATCCCTCCCGCACTTCGCGGGCAAGAGAGGTTGCGCTCGCGAAATCGGTATGCATTTTCCAGTTTCCGGCAACGATGGTCTTTCGCATGATCCTTTCAGGTTATTGTTCCGTTTTGAACGGGTTATTGACTGGCCGCCGCCTCACCGATCGGCTGATAGATGGTATACTCCTTCAGCGATTCATCACTTTCAAATCCCTTTCCCCGGATCGAACGTCCCCGCAACGTGTCGACCAGGTGGAGCGGTGCATCGGAGTGAAGCCGGCCCTTCTCTTTTTCATAGCAGAGTTTCTCGGTATCGACCGATGTCCGGTTCTTTCGGCTGTAGACGTTGACCCTGCCGAAGGCACACATATTTCCCGTGTTGTCGTCGAGGCGGGCGCTGTCGGCCCGGAGGACGGCATTGATGTCGCCGTAGCGGTCGTAGAAACGGACCTGCAGGCCGCTGTCGATCAGCGTCTCCTGCCGTCCGGAGAATTTCCGGGCATGTCCGGCTTCGATAATCGCTTTCTTCCAGGCCGAATCGCTCAGAATAATCGTCGTGTTCACCCCCTCTTCGTCCGGCAATCCCTCCGGTATCTCGATAAGGTTCGACGGTCCTTCATCCCGCTCGGCACAGGCCGGAAGGATCAGCAGAAGAAGTAACGCAAGAAGATTGCGACCGCAGATATTCCGTTCCATCATCCCAGTCCCGCCTCGATCAGATCGTGGATATGCACAATGCCGACAAGTCGTCCCTCAGAATCGGTCACCGGAAGCTGCGTCCGCTTCTTCTCCTCGAGCATACGCAGCGCAGCCGTGCCCAAAAGGGAGGGTTCGGCGGTCATCGGATCGGGCGTCATCATCTCTTCGGCCGTCATGTTCCGGACATCCTCCTCACGTTCGAGAATGCGCCGCAGGTCACCGTCGGTGATGATGCCGCAGAGATACTCTTCGCGCACGACAAGGGCCGCCCCGAGTCTCTTGCGACTCATCTCGACGATCACCTGGTTGAACCTCTGTTCGGGAGAGACGACCGGCAAGGCATCTCCGGATTTCATCAGATCGTCGATCCGCAACAGGAGCCGTCGACCGATAGCCCCCCCCGGATGTGTGGAGGCAAAATCCTCGCGGGTAAATCCTTTGCGTTCGTAGAGGACAACGGCCAGCGCATCGGCCAGTCCGAGCATGGCGGTTGTCGAAGCGGTCGGAGCGAGATCGTGCGGACAAGCCTCGCGTTCGACCGAGACGTCGAGCGTGATGTCGGCGGCGCGGGAGAGTTGTCCGTCCGGATTTCCCGTCACCGCAATCACCGGCGTCCCGACCGCACGGAGGGCAGGATAGAGCCGGTTGATCTCGTCGGATTCTCCGCTTTTGGAGAAGATGATGACCACATCCCCTTCCTGAAGGACTCCCAGGTCGCCGTGCAGGGCGTCGATCGGATGGAGATAGAGCGCAGGGGTACCGGTACTGTTGAGCGTGGCGGTCATCTTCTGTGCGATGATACCGGACTTTCCGATTCCGGTCAGAACAACTTTTCCACGGCATTCCATGAGCAAACGGATGCTGCGGCTGAACGCACCATCCAGCCTTCGGGCCACACGGTCGAGCGCTTCGAGTTCGATACGGATCACCTCACCTCCCCGCTCGACGATCGCCTCGTCGGTCATCGGGAACGCCTCCTTCATCTCTCCGCGAATCGTATCATTTGCTTCATGCGTCATTCGGCTTCCTCCCGTCCGGTTCCGGAATCTTCAACAAGTTCGGCGTGAAGCCGGTGGAAACGAAGGATCTGGGTCATGAACTCCTCGGCCTCCGCCAGCGGAATCTGCGTTGCCGCATCGGACATTGCGCGGGAGGGATCCGGGTGGGTTTCAAAGAAGACGCCGTTGATCCCGACGGCGGCGGCGGCACGGGCAAGCGGAAGAGCGAAGCGGCGTTCACCACCGGAAGACTCACCGAGACTCGGCTGTTGCGTGGAATGCGTGGCGTCGAAGACGACCGGCACACCGAACCGGCGCATACGGATCAACCCCCGCATATCGACGACCAGATTATGGTATCCGAAGGAGACTCCCCGCTCGCAGACCATTACATCTCCCGCCCCCGGAACCGATTGCACTTTCTCGACCGCATATCCTATGTCTTCCGGAGCCATGAACTGTCCCTTTTTGATATTCACTCCCCTGCCGGTTCTCCCGGCAGCAAGAAGCAGATCGGTCTGGCGACTCAGGAAGGCCGGAATCTGCAGAACGTCCACGTATTCGGCGGCCGGCGCAGCATCTTCTTCGGTGTGAATATCGGTCAGCGTCGGGATCCCGACGCTTCGCCCTGCCTCCGAAAGGATGCGCAGGGCCGTTTCCCGACCGATTGTCGTCGTGGAGTGGAGACTGGTCCGGTTCGCCTTCACGAACGAACCTTTCAGCACCAGAGGGACGTTCAGTCGGGCGGCGACGGCGGCCAGATGTTCGGCCGTCCGTCCCATCATCTC
>CBFGQN010000240.1:0-6495 GCA_965650895.1 uncultured Ignavibacteria bacterium
CAGAAACAGGAGGAGGAAGCGACTGATCGCCTCTTCCTCACCGAGAGATCCGTCGATGGCGACATTGATGAGATCGACGAAGAAGTAGCTGAAGACTATCACGGCCACCAGCACCGGAGGGAGGGCAAAGCGGAGAAGAGCCTTTGCAAGGAGACGGAAATTCTGTCTGAGAAAATCGAACGTGACGTTGAGGATCTCCGCAACGTTGCGAATCTCCCGGAACTCGATCCGGTCGGCCCGATCCATGAGATGCTCCATATACTGACGGTGACTGGTTCTGTGTGATCGATGTTGAATCGGCTGAAATTACGGAAGAACGGGAGATAAGAGGGAAGGATGGATCGCAAAGAGGCCGTAACCGAAGGAATATCCCGTATCTACCTTGGCGATCCGGTCGTGATTTTGGAACTTTGCGAAGATAATCGAACGTGAAGCGGGAAAATCTCCGTAAGGTTCCGGACCGCAGGGAATCCGTCGCACGTCGTTCTCGGGAAATTCTTTCATGGTTCATGTTCACAGAGCGGAGGGCCGGTGCGGGTAATCATTGTCGGTGCAGGCGAAGTCGGATTCGACGTCGCGCAGATGCTCTCAAGCGAAGGGCACGACGTGGTCGTGATCGAACGTGACGAGGAGCGGGTGACGGCCGTGCGGGACAAACTCGATGTGATGGCCATTGTCGGCAACGGTGCTTCGAGCGAGACGCTGAAGGGGGCCGGAATCGACCGGGCCGACATCATGATCGCGGTCACCACGATCGACGAAGTGAACATCATCGCCTGCATGATGGCCGACCGACTGGGGGTGGAGACGACGATCGCCCGGATACGTTCTGGGGAGTATACCGACGCCGAATCGGTGTTGCGGGCAGGAGACTTCGGTATCGACTTCGTGATCCATCCCGAGGAGAGTGCGGCCGAGGAGGCGGCCCGCCTGATCCGGCGGGCCGGAGCGACCGACGCGCTCGCCTTTGCAGACGGGCGCCTGCAGTTGCTCGGCATGAAGATCGAGAACGGCTCGCCGGTTGTAGGAAAGCAATTGAAGGAGATCGCCGCCGCCTCGTCCGAGCTTCACTACCGGATCATGGCAATCCGGCGCGGAGGACGGACGATTCTGCCGCGAGGGGAGGAGAGGATCCGGCATGAAGACCAGATTTTCATTCTCTCCTTTACCGAGGATGTCCCCCGCGTCTCCCGGGTTCTGCTCGGGAAACGGGATCGGGGAATCGAGCACGTAATGATTCTGGGAGGGGGACACGTCGGCGCCCGGCTTGCCCGGACGTTGCGGCAGGGGGGAAAGAAGAAATCGATCAAGCTGATCGAACCGGACCGGGACCGGGCGCGGCGACTGGCCGAATCGATCGAGGATATTCTGGTGCTGCACGGCGACCCGACCGATATCGATCTGCTTGCAGCCGAAGGGCTGGGAGAAATGGACGCCCTTGCCGCGGTCACCCAGGACGAGGAATCGAATCTGGTTACCTGCCTGATGGCAAAGCATCTCGGCGTGCGGAAGACCGTTGCGCTGCTGTCGAAGCGGGCCTATATCCCGATCAGTCAGGCAATCGGTCTGGATGCGGCCATCAACACCAAGCTGGCCGTCTCGGCCGAGGTCTCCCGCTTCCTCCGTGGAAAACATGTCCTGAGCGTCGCAACGATTCACGGCGTCGATGCGGAGATCCTGGAATTGCGGGCCCACACCGGCGCCCCGGTCACCCGGGGAACACTCCAGGAGATTTCCCTGCCGAGAGGAGTGCTGATCGGAGCGGTCATCGACGGCACGAAAGTCCGGATCGCAACCGGACAGACGAGAATCGATCCGGGACAGAGTGCCATCGTCTTCACGCTCCCGCAGATGACCGAGAAAGTGGAACGGTTATTCGGAGGAGAGTGACCGGGAGTTCGATTCTGCTTATCCTTTGCCGGCATGCGTATAAACCTTACATCCGTCGTCGGGGTTCTCGGAGCGCTTCTGATCTTCGTCGGACTCTCCCTGTTTCTGCCGATGATTGTCGGCATCATCTACGGCGAGGAGACCGCCTGGCGTGCATTCGGCATGACGGCCGTCCTCTCGCTCGGGATCGGCGGCGCAGCCTGGTATGCCTTCAGACCGAAGCAGGAGATCGGCATCCGTGAAGGGTTTGCGATCGTCGCCCTGGCCTGGTTTGTCGTGTCGATGGTGGGGGCCGTTCCCTTTATCATCGCCGGAGTCCTCGATTCCTACACCGACGCATTTTTTGAAACGATGGCCGGGGTCACCACGACCGGTGCGACGATTCTGGGTGGGGGAGGAAATCCGAACATCGAGGACGTCCCCCACGCCTTCCTCTTCTGGCGCAGCCTCTCCCACTGGCTGGGAGGCATGGGAATCATCGTCCTGACCCTGGCTATTCTGCCGATGCTCGGTGTGGGAGGAATGCAGCTCTTCAAGGCGGAGGCTCCCGGTCCAAGCGCCGACAAGTTCACGCCCCGCGTCAAGGAGACGGCAAAGCGTCTCTGGCTGATCTATACCGGCATCACCCTCGTCGAGATCCTGCTTCTGCTCCCGGCAATGAATCTTTTCGACGCGATCAATCATGCTTTTGCCACGATGGCGACCGGCGGGTTCTCGACACGGAACGGATCGGTGGCCGACTACAACTCCGCGTATGTCGACTGGGTGATCACCATCTTCATGTTTCTGGCCGGGATGAACTTCGTCCTTCATTATCGCATGCTGAGAGGGAAGAAAATCACGGTGTTCAAAGACGAGGAACTCCGGCTTTACACAGGCATCATGGTGGCCGCCACCCTTGCGACGACGCTGGCCCTCTGGGAGCCGACCGGAGCGCTTCTTCACCGCGCGAGCTTCAGCAACGGCGAGTTCGCCGGCTACGCATCGATCCTGGATGCTCTTCGCTATGCCGCCTTTCAGGTCACCTCGATCGTCACCACCACAGGCTTCGGCACAGCCGATTACGAGATCTGGCCGCCGCTGGCAACGGTCGTCATCTTCGGTCTCTTCTTTGCCGGAGGAATGGCCGGATCGACCGGAGGAGGGATCAAGGTGGTCAGGCATCTGGTGCTGATCAAGAATACCCTGAAGGAATTCCGTCAGCTCGTCCATCCCCGCGCCATGCTTCCGCTGCGATTGAACGGAGCCGTGATCCCGGAAGATGTGCTGCGGAACGTTCTGACCTTTTTCGTGATGTACATCGCATTCATCGGCATCGGAACGATCATCGTGGCCTTCCTCGGTCTGGATCTGTTCAGCGCGCTGAGCGGAACGATGTCATCGATCGGGAACATCGGTCCTGCCTTCGGAACGATGGGACCGACCGAGAACTATGCCCACGTTCCCTGGCTCGGGAAGTGGGTTTTCTCCTTTCTGATGATGGCCGGGCGACTGGAAATTTTCACCGTCATCGTCATTCTGCTACCGGTCTTCTGGAAACGCTGACGACCCGCCGAATATCCGTTTCCGCTTATCTTGTCCGGATTTTTCTTTTCCCGACGGGGGAGAGGACCGTTCACCGTTATCGCGCATCGCATATGAATCCGCGCCAGACCGAGATATGGACCATCATACGGATGATCGAATGGGGAACATCCTATTTTCGCAAGAAGCGGATCGATTCTCCCCGACTGACCATTGAGCTGATCGTGGCCCACGTACTGGAACTCAAGCGATTCGATCTCTACATGCAGTTCGACCGTCCGCTGGCCGAGGAAGAGCTGGCAAAGCTGCGGGAGATGATCAAACGCCGGACGGCCATGGAGCCGTTGCAATACATTCTTGAAGAGGCGGAATTTCACGGTCGAACCTTCACGGTCCGCCCCGGCGTGCTTATCCCCCGTCCCGAAACCGAACTGCTTGTGGACGAGGCGTTGCGGCGGACCCGTTCGCTCCGCTGTCTGGACGTAGGAACCGGTTCCGGCTGCATTGCGGTGACCGTGGCTCTGGAACGCCCGGAGACCGAGGTGGTGGCAATCGATCTTTCGGAAGAAGCCCTGGCCATAGCCCGCGAGAACGCGGCACGTCTCGGTGCCGACCGGATTGACTTCCGGCGGATGGACCTGTTCGATGATGCGGCGATCCCCTCGCTCGGTTCGTTTGACCTGATCATCAGCAATCCTCCCTACGTTTCGTATGGAGAGATGCCGGAACTGCAGGCCGAAGTACGCGACCACGAACCCCGGATGGCGGTCACCGACGGAAGCGACGGCCTCAGCTTCTATCGCCGTTTCGCCACACTCGGGTCCACACTCCTGCGGCGCGACGGGGAGATGTTTCTGGAACTGGGCTACGACATGGCGGCTGCAGTGCGGAGTATGTTCGAGGAGAAAGGGTTTGATGTGGAGATCTACACGGACTTCGACCGGATCGAACGGATTCTGCGGGCCCGCCGCAAAGAGGAAAGTGCATCACCTCTCTGAGTGGTCAGCGTAATTGTAACCCTCTCCCTTCTGGTGGGTAATTTCCCGCGCGTTACCGGGAGAAGCCGGTGTGACGGCCATCGGGGCGACATGGCATGCAAACCATATCAGGTTGACTATCAAGCAATAAGTGCAGCACACGACAACGACACAGACTGAATGAAAGCGGTAGTACAACGTGCGCGTAAGGGATCGGTAACCGTAGGTAAGGAGGTGGTGGGAAAGATCGACCGGGGAATGGTGATATTTCTCGGTGTGGGGCACGACGACGACGAGGCTCACGCCGAAATGCTTGCCGGAAAGATCGCCCGGTTGCGTATCTTTCCCGACCAGCGTGACGTTCCGAATCTTTCCCTGATCGATACCGGGTTCGAGGCTCTTGTCGTCAGCCAGTTCACGCTGATGGCCGACACCCGCAAGGGAAACCGGCCCGGTTTTAGCGGAGCAGCCCCTCCGGAACAGGCCGAGCGTCTGTACGACTGCTTCGTTCGTCTGCTCGGCGAACAGATCGGGAACGATCAGGTCTCCACCGGACGTTTTGCCGCAATGATGGATGTGGCGTTTGTCAACGAAGGCCCCTATACACTCATTCTTGAATCAAGGATTGTCTGAATCGGCAGGTTTTCAGGACCTGTTCTTGCAAAATGCAAACCCCTCTATGTAACGCATTCGTTTCTTGCAAGACCGGTATCGAAGAGATAACTTCATCTTTTCCGAAAAACGGCAATCCCGTTTTTCGGCACGTTAATTTCAATAAGAGAGAGCACGGGAGGGCAACGTTCAGATGCTGAGACCAAAAGTACAGGTAACGGAGGAGAGAGGAGTTCGGGTTCTGGCCGCTCGCGGAGAATTTGTCGGGGGCAACGAGACCGACAAACTTCGGGAGACTCTGGCGGAAGAGGCAGAGAAGGGGACGGATCGACTGCTGATCGATCTCTCGGATGTTACCTATCTGAACTCATCGGCGCTCGGCGTCCTGATCTCGGCCCACACGAACTTCTCCAAACGGGGAGGAATGCTCGGTCTGTGCAACGTCTCTGACGGAATCACCAACATCTTTGTCATTACGAAGCTTTCGCTGGTCTTCAATGTGTACGGGAATCGGGAAGAAGGTCTGGCGGCCCTGGCAACAGGGAAGGCGACGCAGACGGAGGAGTAGGTGATTCCGCATACGCGGAGCAAACAATCTTCCATTCATAACAGTCATTTACGGAGAGTTCATGAAGAACAAGTATTTCGTCATTCTGGTCATCTTTCTCTGCGTGGCGGTCGCAGTGGGAATTTACTACATAGTCTTCGGCGACCCGAGCCACTTCGAGGATGCGGCCAAACACAAGCCGATCGACCTGATCGGGACGGTCTATACCGGAGGTATTCTTGTGGCGGCCCTCCTGGCACTGATTCTTATGGTGGTGACGTTCATCATTGAACGACTGATCTCGCTGTCGCGCGCACGGGGACGGGGACCGCTGGAGAAATTCATCAAGCGCGTTCACGACCACGTCCAGGCCGGCAACATCGATGCGGCCATCGACGAGTGCAACAAGCAGCGGGGGTCGGCCGCCAGCATTCTTCGCTCCGGGCTGGAGCAGTACCAACTGATAAAGGACAAGCCGGGACTGACCGGCGAACAACGCCTGGCCGATGTGAAGCGGGCAATTGACGAGGCGACCGGACTGGAGACTCCGCTGCTGGAGAAGAACCTGATCGTCCTGTCGACCATCGCCTCGATCGCAACGATGATCGGTCTTCTCGGAACAACCATCGGCATGATCCGCGCCTTTGCCGCTCTGGCCGAATCGGGTCAGGCCGCATCGGCCGTGCAGCTCTCGATCGGTATCTCCGAGGCTCTTATCAACACCGCAGGTGGTCTTATCGGCGCAGTTCTGGCGATTATCTTCTACAATATCTTCACCAACCGCGTCGACAACTTTGTCTACATGATCGAAGAGGCCACACTGTCGCTGATGGAGACGCTGGCGGTTCGCGAGAAGTAATGCACAAGACAGGGCATCCGGTCTTCCCCGGTCGAACAGCCGGGGAAGCGGTCCCCAAACAGAAACAGAGATATGGCCATACATAA
>CBFGQN010000241.1:0-6493 GCA_965650895.1 uncultured Ignavibacteria bacterium
TGAATCGTACTGATCGATGCGCTGGTGGAAAAACGTGGCCCACCCGGCTCCCCGCAGGTTCCAGAGACCGTACTCTCCGAATCGGAAATCATACGTCAGCGTCCCGTTGATCAATTGCCAGTCCGGATACCGCCAGAACCTGACCCGGTCGACCTCCGGGTCGACGTGCCCTTCCGGTGCGATCCCCTTCTCCGAATCGATCACGTTCAGCGAAAGACCGAGGGCCCCCCGGTCGGAGAACCGGTATTCTCCACGACCGTAGAGGCCGATCTCTCTGCTGTCGGTATTGGTCCGGACGTCTTCATCAACCTGATTGAAGGGGAGGGGGGCATCCTCGGGGAGGGAAAGTCCGTCCCGTTGCGCAAAAGATGCCGAGGCGATGTAGTTCAATTTTCCGTTCTGTCCCAGATGTGTCAGCGATGAACTCACGAATCCGTTCTCTCCGACCCCCCCCTTGAACTCGGTCAGATGTCCGTCCGCCTCAAGCTCGCGCGTCAGGATATTGACCGCCCCTCCCATGACGTTCGCCCCGTAGAGGACGCTCGGCGAACCCTTCTCGGTCACGATGCCGCCGACGGCGTTCAGGGGGACGAGACTGAGATCGACCCGGTTATCCCAGGGGACGTTCAGCAAGGCTCCGTCGAAGAAGATCGAGACCTGTCGTTCGCCGGCGTTGCGCAGGTAGAGAATCGATTCCCCCCGTGAGTTCGTCTGGATGCGGGCTGCCGGGACCTCGTACATAATCGAGGCGATATCGGTTGCGTCCGACTTGTTCAACTCGGCCGGCTTCACCAGATCGTGCGGGATCGGCGTGATCTTTGCGCGCCTGCGGTCGGTGACGGTGACCGTTCCCATCACGTAGACATCGGTGGAGTCTTCCTCATCGAAGTAGACCGAATCAACGATCGGATCGGGTTGTGCGCGGGCAATGGCGGCAAAAAGGGTGACGGCAAGGGAAAGAACGACTAATCGGGTCAGTTGCATCTTCTTCATTAATATTATTGGGTCCGGTTCCAATATAATAGGTTGCGATCCGGAAACAGAGTTTTTTGAACGGAGAATGTCGCACATCAGCCCCTTCTATTTTCCCAATCGCATCAGAAGCATCAGCTCCGGGCCGATGCTCCCGGGAAATATCCCCTTTTCAACCTTCCGTTCCCATCTTAGAATGTAAGGCGGTAGTGAAGTCGCAGGTTTCTGCCCGGCTCCGGAAAGACCGATCGGATGCGGGAGAGATGGTTCCGGTACTCCGTATCCAGCACATTGTCGACGCCGAGAATCAACGTGTGGAACGTCGCGGCGGAGTTCAGGCGGAGCTGGACGAGAAGATCGAAGAGGAGATAGCCCTCGGTCGGTTCCTCGAACTCTCCGGTTCTCTTCTGCGGACCGCTCCAGCGGGCGGTAACCCCGGAGAGGACCGATCCGACCTTGTGTCGCAGACTCACCCGTCCGTTCAGCGGTGGGATTGCCGGAAGGGGAGTGTGAGTCGCGATCTCCTCACCCCGAACCCAGCTCAGCGATCCTCCCCCGCTCAGTCCCCAGGGAAGCTCCTGTTCGAACTCCAGTTCCGCTCCGATCAGCAGAGCATCGCTTCCGGTATGTCGATACAGCGGAAGTCCGGTTCGGAAGCTCGTCTCGCCGGTGGCATGGGGCAGGATGTAGTTCCCGATCCGGTTGCCGAAGAGTGCTCCGGCAACGTAGCCGTTTTCGCCGGAAAGCCTTCCGTTCAGCTCGATGTTGAGTCCTTCCTCCGGCTCCAGTTCCGCATTTCCCACTTCGTAACTGTAGGCGGCAAGGTGGGGTCCGTCGGAGAAGAGTTCCTCTATGCTCGGAGTGCGCCAGGTTCGCGACAAGGTCAGGCCGAAGGAGAGGGGATGGAAGGGAGCCTCGCCGGTTCCGAGGTCGGGAGACCAGGAGGCGGTGATCCCGCCGGAGAATCCGTTGAACGTCCGTTCGCGAACGTGACCGGCGCTTGTGGAATCTTCGCGCGACGGCACCACCTGCCGCAGGTCGAAGCGGATCGCCCCCGAGAGGGAAACGTCGCCGAATCCTTTTTCCTCAAAGAGAGAGAGGCCGATGCTCTTCTCATCGGTCTGCGGAATGCGGACGCCGTTGGCGGCCAGATTGACGAAGGATCCCTGTAGCCCGATAACTCCGCGATCGGAAAACTTCCCGACCGGATGGTGGTGAAGTCGCACTGCGCCGGAAGTCGTCAGGATGCCGTATTCGGTTCCGATAATGTCGGCTGCTTCCAGTTCGCGGTGATAGTAATTGGTGTAGTTCCCTTCAAACGAAACCGTTCGGAAGAGAGAACCTCCCGGATGGATTTCCCCGTCGGCGGCCAACTGTCGCCTCCGCATCTCGATCCGTACCCCTTCCGGATGTGCGCCGATGAATCCTCCCGGAATGCCGTATCGGTTCCGGTAGAGTGCCCCCTCGACGCCGACCGCCCCCTGCTTGAAAGGAAACCGGAGTCCTCCGGCAACATCGATCGTCTCAAGATCGGTGTTGCCGATCTCTTCACCGCCGGCCCGGACATTCCCCGTTTTCCGGTAACTCCCGCGCAGGAAGAGACCGAGGGGTGCAAGGGGGATGCGGAGAGAGGCCCCTCCCGACAGACCGGTATTGACCGATTCGCCCTGCACCGTAACGTTCCCGTGAATCTGATCCGGCAGGTTCCCTGTCCTGTTTCCCCGGTCGACGTTGATGACGCCGCCGAGTGCGTTCGAACTGTAGAGGAAGGCGGCCGGACCCCGAAGGATCTCGATCCGTTCGGCACCGATCGGATCGGCCGCCACCGCATGGTCGGCCGAAATACTTGACGCATCTCCGGTTGTCGCGCCATCCTCCAGGATCGTCAACCTGTCGCCGCCGACCCCCCGGACCACCGGTCGGGAGGTTGCCGGTCCCATCGACTGCTGTGCCACTCCCGGCTCGTTTGCCAGCGTTCCCCCGAGCGTCCCCCCGAGTTCCTGTTGCAGCAAAGAGCCGGAGAGTTTTCTGGAAGGATCGAGTCCGCCGAACGAATCGTCCCGCTGACCGATCACCACCACCTCGTCAAGCTGCAGCGCGGTCTCCTCCAGCAGAACCCGCAAATTGATCGTATCCCGTTCCGAATCGAGTTGCAGCTTCAGCTCCTCGGTCCGGAAACCGAGAGCGGTGACCTCCAGTCTGTAGCTTCCGACCGGAACGTCACAGAACCGGAACCGTCCGCCGTCGTGCGCCGGTTCGGCACGGTTCAACTCAATGATTCGGATCGTTCCCCAGTTGATCGGCTCTCCGGTTGCCGCGTCGACCACTTCTCCGATGATGCATCCGGCCATCATTCTTTTGCTTCCGGCCGTCAGGAGTATGAGGAAGAGGACCGGAACGATCCTCTTCCTCCTGAATCTTCTTTTTCCGTTCATCGTCGCTACCCCTGTTACGGCATGACGACGATGGTAATCTCCGGCGACAGATAATCGCTGTGCCCTCCGTGTGCGATGCCGAGTCTGACCGTCGTCGTCCCCTCCTTCAACCCCCGAAGGTGGAAATTCCAGTCGTGCGGCTCGTCACGGACTACCTCGACGACCTCCGGATCGGCGATGATCGCTTCGGGAGAGAAGTCGGGGTCGTCCGGAATGAACGTATCCCCATCTTCATCAAGAAACTCCAGATCGTAGTGAGGGGAGAGCACGCCGGCGGTGACGTCAAACGTTCCGGTGACTGTGCTCCGGTCAACTCGTACGATCTCGACACCTCCGTCGCTGACGATCAGTCCGACCGGATCGGTATGTTCCTCCTCCTCAACCGGGTTCTCCTCGCAGGCGGAGATGAAGAAGATCAGAAACAGAGGGAGGAGAAGGGCTGTCGTGGTGTTGCGGAAAAGATGTATGGTATTCATTGTTGATTTCGTTTCGTTTGAATAGTGGAAATTGTCGGGGTAGCGGTGAGCCGTCAGCTATGAGCCGTCAGACGTGAGCATCAGTGGTGAGCTATCAGCTATGAGCAATCAGCTGTGACCCATCAGCGGTGAGTTATGAGCCGTTAGCTATCAGCAAGCTCAAAGCTGACCGCTGAAAGCTCAAAGCTCACGCAAAGGACGCGAAGAGCAAAGGCGCAAAGCTGATTGCTTAAAGCTGACCGCTCAAAGCTCATCGCTGAAAACTCAAAGCTCAATTCAAACGAAAGGCGGAGCGCGAAGTCGCGGTAGAGAAACCGTAGAGAAGGAAGGAGAGGCCGAAACGAGCAGAGGGAACTCTTTGCCCGTCTCGGTCAGTTCTGTAAGGCATGGTGCGTCGGCCGAAGAGGAGTGGATTTTTCCGTGAAGACAGAGGAAACAATCATTCTCTTCTTCATCCTCCGGACTCTGATTGTCGGCAGGAGTCTCCCGATCGTCCGCATCGGAAAACCGATCCGGACTGAACAGGCCGGTCCCGTCGGTGGCGTGACCATCCCAGTGTCTCGTGGCGTGAATCGATCCGGCAACAAGCAGCAGGACATAGGCAAAGATTGCCACGGTCGCGGTTGCGGCTGAGTATGCGGATCGAAATCGAAACACGGCAATAATCTATTCTGACAGAATTCCAGCGGCCAAGATAACGGAATGTGGATGAATATCCTGTAACTTGACCGGTGACAGAGGGTAGTTCGGTGGGAGGATAGAGTCGTCATCACACGACAGGGGAATGAAGGGGGAGGATTTTTACCCTACAATCGTTCGCCGTTACGGGCGTCGCTCGTGTGTGCCTGCAAGAACAATGCAATCTTCTGAATCAAGTATGTTTTCCAGTCTGTTGAAGAGACCCACCGAAGCGTTTTCATATTCGGCGAGGGGAATTATTGCCCTTCTCCTGCTTTTTCTGTCGGGGAGTCAGGTATCGGCGCAGGAGTTCGGCAAGAACAAGGTGCAGTATCGTGAGTTCGACTGGAAGTTTATCCAGAGCGCCCACTTCGACATCTACTTCTACGATGAGTCCGGAGAGAACCTGGCCGTCTTCACCGCCAACGTTGCCGAGGACGCCCTGCGAACCGTGCAGGAAGATCTCCGCTTCACCATCACCGAGCGCATCTCCCTGGTCGTCTACAATTCCAAGAACGATTTTCAGCAGACCAATGTGGTCTCCGCCTACATGCCGGAAGGGGTAGGAGGGGTGACCGAGTTGTACAAGAACCGGGTTGTGGTCCCGTTCGAGGGGAACTGGGAACAGTTCCGTCACGTCATCCACCACGAACTTGTCCACGCCGTCCTGAACGACAAGTTCTACGGCGGCTCGGTTCAGTCGATTATCCAGAACAACATCCAGGTCGATCTTCCGATCTGGATGAACGAAGGGCTGGCCGAATTCGAAGGACACGACGGCTATAACGTCGAGACCGATATGTTTATTCGCGATGCGGTGATCGGCGAGTACATGCCGGAGCTCTACCAGATGAACGGCTACTTCGCCTATCGTGGCGGACAGGCCTTCTACTGGTATGTGGCCGAGAATTACGGTCGGGACAAGATCGGCGAACTGCTTGACCGGGTCAACTCCTCGGCATCGCTGGATGCGGCCTTCAAGGGGGCTTTCGGCAAGGGACTTGAGGAGTTCTCCGAACAGTTCCTCTACGACCTGAAGAAAATCTACTGGCCCGACATCACCGACCGGAAACGTCCCCGCGATTTTGCCCGGGCTCTGACCGATCACGAGGAGGAGGAATCGTTCATGAACGCCTCCCCTTCAATCTCTCCCGACGGACTGAACGTCGCCTTTATCTCCGATCGCGACGGTCCCCGCTCGGTCTACCTGATGGAGATCGCCGATCCCTCCAATGTCCGCAGGCTCGTCGAAGGGGAGAGAAACGTGGAGTTCGAGGAACTTCATCTCCTGAGTCCGGCCATTGCCTGGTCTCCCGACAGCCGACGTGTTGCCATGGCCGTCAAGTCGAAGGGGAAGGATGTGATCTTCCTGATCGATGTCCGCTCCGGCGACCGGACAAAGCTGGAATTCGATCTCGATGCCATCTACTCGGTCGACTGGTCTCCCGACGGAAAGAGACTTGCCTTCCAGGGGATCAAGGGGGATATGTCGGATATCTATGTCTATGACCTGGCCGGGAAGGAACTGAGAAATCTGACCGATGATCTCTACAGCGATTTCGATCCGAAGTGGAGTGGAGACAGTGAGACGGTCTTCTTCCTTTCGGATCGGAAGGACAATCCGATCCGGAGTGCGACGGGATTGGACTACAAGATCTGGAATTACGACTATCAGCAGATCGATATCTACAGTCTGAACGCCACCTCTCTTCTCCTTGAGCGGATTACTTCGGATGAAGCCGTTGAAAAGACTCCGACACCCGGACCGGACGGTTCCCTCTTCTATGTCTCCGACCTGAACGGGATCTACAACATCTATGTAAAGGATACTCCCGGAGGCGAAGGACGGGCGATCACCAATTCGATCACCGGCATCGAGCAACTGACGCTGACTCCGGACGGAAGCCGACTGGTCTTCTCGGCCTGGAACGG
>CBFGQN010000242.1:0-6464 GCA_965650895.1 uncultured Ignavibacteria bacterium
TCGTGTCGATCGTCACTTCGTAGTCGTCCGGCGGAACGATCACGCAGCGGGAGGGGGGGAGAGGGAAGCCGTACATCATTGCGGTGTTCTCCTCGTACTCCGACGGGTGCAGAATTTCCGGCAGTTGTTCGCTTCCCCCTCCGGCCGTCGCCGTCCGTTTGTCGTCTTCATCCTTTCGGTTCCCTCCGGGACGGTACAGCTCAAACCCTCCCCAGTTGCCGTAGACGAAGCCGCTGAATCTGGCCCCTTTATCCCCCTGGAGTGTATACTCTATTCCGGGATTCAGCGACATTGATCCCCAGACCAGATCGGTCCCCGGTATCTTTCCGTGGTTGAAGAAGAAGGGCTGGGGGGAGGCGCTTCCGCGTGTGAAGTAGATGTCATTCTTGCTCCCCGAGTCGGTGACCACGTTGACGTAGTGGCGCATCGATGTCGGATAGAAAGGGGGTTCGAAGGCTGCAAAGTAGGTCCACTGAATTCTCGGCACCATCTCGGTCATGTAGGTCGACCACGCTTCGTAGCTGGCACCGATGAAGTTCCCGCTTCCGGTTGTGCCGTTGAACTTCGTGACCGGGCGGGGGGATTGGTAAGCCTGTGCTGTGTTCGAGGTGAGAAAGGCGATCCCCTGCGTCAACACGCCGATCCGTTCGTGCGTGTAGTCGCCGCTGTCCACAGGTGTCTTTTGTGCCGGGGTTTGTATTCCGAGCGTGTTGTACCACAGAATGTCGGTCGGTTTCGTGGTGGTGCCGTAGACGCGGACGTATTCACGTTCCCGTTGTGTGGCGGCGAAAGGACGTTGACGCAGGTCGTCCATCGTCGGCATGAAGACGAATTCACGTCCGTGTTGATCGATCGGCGCGATCATCTCGGCCACCAGATCCTTGAACGAATTTGCCGCGAGCGTTCCGTCGGTGTAGGGTTCGTGCCAGAGCCTCGTGTTGCCGCTGATGACGCCGACCCGTTTGTTCGATTGAATAAAAGAACCGGCAATATCGGGTTGCCTCTCCGCATTGATATCGACAAACGATTCCACCAGATAGGCTTCTCCGGCATTCAGCTTCACACTTGTGCAACCCGCACAGTTTTCCAGTGCCCCTTTCGGTGCGATGCGCACAACAGTGTTGTCGAATGCGGCGATAACGACGATCTCGGCCGGTGCCTTGTCGGTGGTCGTTTCGAAGTTGTTCTCTCCGGCCGGATGGATGTGCCTGATAATGTCCGGCTCCCACGAGGCGGAGTAGTATTCGGTTCCCCACGACTCGACCGGGATCAACGTGTAGGCCGCGCAGCCGAAGCGGGTGGCCATATAGGCGTAGATGATTACCGGAGTCTCCGTCTCGATCTTCAATACCTTCAATTGCGGAGCGTTGATGACGGTGATCAGGGGAGGGGGCATCTGTTTTGTGTCGATCTCCAGAACTTCACCCTCCCGGATGTGCCGTGTCGCCGATAGCTGACCGGCTCCGCTGATCCGGATGTTCTGGTCGACCGGCGAGTAGACGTACAGCAGGAATACGTCTTCGTATTTCGCCGCGAAACGGTCGTCCTGTTGGTTCCATACCGTGTCGGGATATGTGACGTAGAACAATGTGCCGCCGGCACACTCCTCCGGGGAACCGGTAAGTTCCTGTGCGGGCGCATAGTGAGCCGCGAGCATCAGCATTAAAGCGGCGAGAAGGGCAGGCGCAAGCCTTCCGGTAAGAATCGGAACTTCTTTCATGATAACATTCGTGTTGATTGAATGTGCCGTGGTCTCTTCGCTGTCCGGCCGGTGTTAACGAAGAATCCTTGTCGTATGGGAATGCATGCGAAGTAAAAGACTTTTTTCAATCGGCGAATGTCACATCGAGAGTAAATGAATTCGATTTAGTTATTTGAGTCGGGGAGGTGAGTGCGGATTGGTGGTTTTGCGTCATAGGCGTGGGATTTACCACCAAGACACAAAGGGCACAAAGAATCACCAAGGATGAGCAACTTGGTGATTCTTCGTGCTCTTGGTGCCTTTGTGGTCTATCCGTTCGCGGGTGAAGGAAGTCGAGTTATTAATTATTGAAAAATGAATACTTCCATCCGAAAGTGATTTTCAATAATTAAACTTGTCGATAAGTAGCGGATTCGAGATAGCTGTGATACAGGTGGCGATATGAATCATAAGACTACCTGTCTTGCATAAGACTCCGGGGCAAAGCCGAGTGTCGCACGGCGTCTGTTTTTATCCCTTATGCACTCGATGCACAGCCTCCAGTACATCGTCAACTTCTATGTCGTTCATGCACCGGAAATGTCCCAACGGACATTCAGCCCTTCCGATAGTAGTGCAGGGACGGCACGGAAGGCCCGGATTCTGAACAACGATCCCGTCTTCAGTGTATGGGACAAAACCGAATTCTTCCACCGTCGATCCGAAGATCGTAACGACCGGGACAGAGCAGGCCGCTCCAAGGTGAGCAAGAGCCGAATCGTTCGTCACCAGAAGAGAGGATTGTTCCAGGGCGCAGGCGGCTTCCGGGAACGTCGTTCTGCCGGATAGATTCAGAACGTGATGCTCTGCGGCGATGAGCTTTTCCACTTCCCCGCATATCCCGACTTCGTCCGGTCCCCCCAGCAACACCAGACTTCCGCCGAACTCATCGAGCAATCTGCGGCCGAGTTCACCGAACTTTTCGGCCGGCCAGCGTTTTGTGAAGTGGCGTGCGCCGGGGGCCAGAGCGATGATCGGTCGGGGCAGATCGTCCCGCACCGGAGACGTCGCATCACCCGGGAAGAAGTCCAGTCCCCTGCCGTCATTCTCCAGTCCGACCGATTCTCCGACCCTTAGGTAGCGTTCCGGAACGGGGACGATCGGACGGAGAAGGTTGATCTTGAAGCGGACCAGCAGCCATTTCCTGAACGTCGGTTTTCTGAAGACCGATCGGCGGTCTCCGAGACCGAACCGGACGATTCTGCTCCGGAGCGAGTTGTGGAGATCGAAGACGAAGTCGTATCCTTCCCGGCGCAGATTTCTGCGGAGCGTCAACAGATCGGAGAATGAAGTTCCGGCCTCCAGTGTGATCACGCGGCTGATGCTGGGGGAACCTTCGATCAGTTCCCGAAACCGGTCTTTTGTCAGCATATCAATTTCCGCTTCGGGAAAGCGTCTGCGCAAGGCCCGCAGAAAAGGGGAGGCAAGGAGAATATCTCCGGCGGAGCTGAATCTGATGACGAGTATTTTCATAGCCGTCGGAAATCTACGATCTTGCCTTCGATTCCAGGGTGGAACAACTATTCTATTTCATTTCACGGAGACCTTCTGATTTGTTCGGAGGAAGCAACGCACACATGAGTAATACAACCGACAGACCGACAACACTGGGTGAACTGAAAGCGAGCGGGTATCGGTCCCTGCCGGTAAAGGAGGAGATGCGGCGGAATATGATCCGGCGTCTCGGCGAGGCGGGGGAGCTGTTTCCCGGCATTGTCGGATACCGCGATACGGTAGAGCCGCAACTGGTCAACGCGATACTGGCCCGCCACGATATCCTTCTGCTGGGATTGCGGGGACAGGCGAAGACCCGGCTTGCGAGGACGATGACCGAGTTTCTGGACGAATACGTTCCGGTTGTTGCCGGATCGGAAGTGAACGACGATCCGTTCAACCCGATCAGCCGGTATGCCCGTGATCTCCTCGCGGAGAAGGGAGACGGGACGCCGATCACGTGGCTTCACCGGAGTGAACGCTACGGGGAGAAACTTGCCACGCCGGATGTAACGATTGCCGACCTGATCGGCGATATCGATCCGATCAAGGTGGCCACACAGCGCTTGTCGTTTTCGCACGAAGGTGCGATCCATTTCGGGATCATTCCGCGAACGAACCGGGGAATCTTTGTGATCAATGAATTGCCCGATCTTCAGCCCCGCATCCAGGTCGGCCTGTTCAACATCATGCAGGAACGGGATATCCAGATTCGCGGGTTCAACGTCCGTATCCCGCTCGATGTGGTAATCGTCTTCACGGCCAATCCGCAGGATTACACCAATCGCGGGGCGATTATCACGCCGCTGAAGGACCGGATCGATTCGCAGATCCTGACGCACTATCCCAGAACGCTTGAGGACGGTATTGCCATTACCCGACAGGAATCGAAGGTCGACGATGAGGTGAGGGAGCAGTTGATCGTTCCGGAGTATCTGGAGCAGATCGTGGAGATGATCGCCGCCCACGCCCGCAGTTCGGAGTTCGTCGATCAGCAGGCCGGCGTCTCCACCCGCATGACGATCTCGACGATGGAGGCGATGACGGCCAACGCGGAGCGACGTGCCCTTTTGAACGGCGAGAAGGTGATCCTTCCCCGTATCATCGACCTTCAGCAGGGGATGACCGGCATCACCGGCAAGGCCGAGCTGGTGTTTGAGGGTGAGCAGGAGGGACCGGTGAAAGTGGCCCGCGCCCTGATCGGCAAGGGGGTTCGTTCGGTCTTTTCCCTGTACTTCCCCGATCCGCTCGGGAAGAATCGCAAAAAGGGGGAAGAGGAGACGGCCGATCCGTATGGAACGATCGTTGAGTGGTTCAGTGCCGGAAATACGCTCGATCTCCATGACCGTCTGACGCTGGATGAATTTGCCGCCGAGCTGAACAAGGTGCCGGGACTGGCGGAGCTTGCGGCAAAACATCTGCAACTGTCGACTTCCGATAAGTATGTTCTCTCGGTCGCTATGGAGTTTGTGCTGGAAGGCTTGCATCAGAATTCGAAGATCGGCAAGGAGGAAGGGGGAGCCCGCTCAAGCTACCGGGATATGGTCGGGTCGATCTTTGCCGGAGGGATGGGAGGATACGGTTATGAGGATGAGGAGGAGGATGACGAGTTTGATGAGTATTGAGAAGGGGGGCGCAGGGGAGAGTAATTGATGATCGGGACGGATGTGTGCGTCATATCCGTCCCGATCCGTTTCCATCCGTCTGATCCGTGTACGATTTTCCGGGATGGAGTCTCAGGCTGTCAGTACCGATCGGAGTGCCCCGATCAGCTCTTGTATATGCTCTTCTTCAAAGATGTAGGGGGGGAGCAGCCGAAGGACGTTCTCGTTTGTGGCGTTTGCGATAACCCGGCGTTCGAGCAGACCTTCGACTATCGGGGCGGCCTCAGCGGTCAGTTCCACTCCGATCATTGCTCCGGCTCCGCGTACCTCGGCGATCCGTTCCGGAAATTCTGCAGCAAGTTCTTTCAGGCAATCGATCAGATAACTCCCCATCGTCGCGGCCTTCTCCATCAATCCTTCCCCGATCATCTCCAGCAAGGCCGTCCCGGCAGCACAGGCCACGGCGTTCCCTCCGAAGGTTGTGCCGTGCCGACCGTAGTCCCAGACGCCGGCCAGTTCTTCGGTCGTCAGGATGGCGCCGAGCGGCAGGCCTCCGCCGACGACCTTTGCGGTGGTGACCAGATCGGGGCGGATATTGAAATGGTCGAAGGAGAAGAACCGACCGGTGCGGCCGCAGCCGGCCTGGACTTCGTCGGCGACGATCAGAAAGCCATGTTGCTCCCGCAGATCGGCCAGCAGACGGACGAACTCCGCATCGGCCCAGCGGACGCCCCCTTCTCCCTGAAGAAACTCGATAAAGACGGCAGCCGTGTCGGGTCCGACGGTCCCTTCCAGCGCGGCTGCGTCGTTGAAGGGGAGAACCGTTGTTCCCGAGAGGAAGGGACCCATTCCTTCCTTGTATTTCGGTTTATCCATCAGTGAGAGGGCGCCGTAGCCGCGACCGTGAAAGCCGCCGGTGAAGGCGATCACTTCCGATTTCCCTTGTCCGGATCCCCACCGTCTGACCAGCTTCAACGCTCCGTCGGTCGCCTCGGTCCCGCTGTTGCAGAGGAAGGCGCGGGAATATCCGCTCAGACCCGTCAGCTTCTCGACAAAACCGACCTGGGCATCCTGATAGAAGAAATTGGAGACGTGAGCGTATCGCTCCATCTGTTCGCATACCGCCCGGACGATGCGGGGGTGGGAGTGTCCGGCTGCGTTGACGGCGATGCCGCCGAGAAAATCCAGGTAGCGGCTCCCCTCCTTTGTGTAGATATACATTCCTTCGGCCCGGTCGATCTCGATCGGAAGTCTCCGGTAGGTCTGCAGGAAGAGCCGTCTCTCCCGTTCCGTTACTGTGCTCATGATTGGCTCTGTGGATGGTTGATTGTACATCGTTCCGTCCCGCCGCAATGCAGAACGTTCGATCATGCAGTATGATCGTGCATACGAAAAGCCCTCCGTCTCTCCCGGAGACGAAGGGCTGAATCGACAGGGTTGATCCCTTACTTCTTCTTGTGTCTGTTCTTGCGGAGTCTTTTCTTCCGCTTGTGCGTTGCCATTTTATGGCGCTTTCTCTTCTTTCCTGAAGGCATGATCTCGACCTCGCGCTGTTGTCTATTGATAGTTAAGCATTTGCTTGAAAGCCCGACAATATACGACGTTTCGGGGAGTTTTCGGAGCGA
>CBFGQN010000243.1:0-6459 GCA_965650895.1 uncultured Ignavibacteria bacterium
TAAAGTCCAGATAAGCCGATGCTTCCCTGTTTTTAGAAAATACGAATTTCAGTTATATGATCTTGAGGATTGATTTTTGTTGCCTTCATGGGGCGGGTGAAAGTTTATTTGCAGAGAGCTGTAAACTAGAATAATATTATGGATAGAGAATTAGTGCTGTCTAAAGTGCGTTCGGCATGGGAACAGGCAAGCTCGGAGTTGTCCGTTGAAGTTGACATGTCTGGCCGGCAAAAATTCGGTGATCAGTTGGATCATATAGTCGCTTTCTTGCCTCATTTCGGTGGGCCTCATGGAATGATAGTTGACTTGACGGCTTCGGACTATGACTTTAACTCTAAAACAATTGACTTCGCTAAAAAACATAATATGTACTACTCCTTCATTGGGCCAGGATATAGTGAATATAATCGTGCTGAGATTATCGACACCTTGATGGATTGGGGCTATTTTGGCCCAGTAGATTTGCGCCCGAAGTGGTTTCCCGGTGATACTCCATTTGGATAAACTTAGTCTGTAATAGCGATAGAGTTATGCTGTGGCGTGATTTAGGAGCCTATCCGAAAAATAGATGTGTAAAAAATAAGGTGACTCGTTCCGAGTCACCACATCGTATGTGTACTAGCGCTTGTTGGCAACTGGAAGGGTGTGGTGATCATCAACGTATATCATATGGGCAGGTATGATGCTGTCGACTCAACGAGAAGTAGGAAATACAATTGAACCCGTGGCAATTCAACGGCTCCCCCGGAGCCGAACCAACAACCCATAACCAACCGAAGGAGGCCTCCATGGCTCGAAAATCGCTGTTCACCACACTCGCTGTGGCACTCACGCTGTTCCTCGGCGGATCCCTTTCCGCTCAGGCGCAAAACCCGGACCTATGTCTACCGGACTGTCCCGGGTCGAATTTCGGAACGACGAAGATTGCGATTCTTACGTTCCCCAACGGCTGTGTCGTCCGCGTCAAGTATGCCAAACGGTTTGCGTGCGGCACCTGGAATGACCTCGGCATCATCTCCGTCGAGGAGTTGACGCCGTGGTGTTTTGTCTACTCCACACAACAACTTCTTGATCTGGTGACCGAGGAGATGTTCAAACAGAATCCGATGGGATTCCCGGTTCCAACCGGAGGTGTCGGAGGTGACACCTGCTTCACACATTGGCGTGTGGTGAAAGGGGCGTGCTGGAAGGAAAAGATAGAGTGTGAGGATACCATCCACGTCCCCTGCGGTGAGGCTTGCTGCCTTGGATCCTATGAGGTCTGTGCAATTGATTCGGTCGTGGTCTCCGTCACGCCGACCGGCTCCTACATCTTCGGTGAGTGCGATACGCTCGACGTTGAGTGCGAGCCGATCTGTGGTGAGGAAGAATCGGCTGCGAAAGAGGGGGGGGCTGAACTCAGTTCCATATCTCCGCCGCACTTTCATAAGAGTATGACCGAAGCCGTTGTTGCCTCGGAGAAGTCGTTCCTGAGAAAGGCTCCGGACTCTCCGGTTCGGGAACGTGTCGTCTCCGATCCTCAACCGGCAAAGCCGAATCGGCCGGTGACCAATCAGATGATGATGAAATCCGATGAGTAAGGGGGCCGCAGCGCTTCATACCTGCGGCGGGTACCCGGATTCGACTCACGGTTCCGGTCGTTATCGATGAGTTGACGTATCCCGTTCCCCGTATCAATGATGCCGTTGGCGGGGAACGGGATTGTGTTTTCATCGGCAAGTTTCTCTTGTGCAGGTCGGGCCGGAACTCGTATACTTCCAAACATCATTGTTATCATCATCAATTTCCTGTTGCGCCATGATCCTCCGCTACGTCCTGTCGCTTGTCGTCACTATTCTCTTCTGCGTATTCTCTGCAATTCTGGTCGCTGCCCAGTCCGAATGCTGGGACTGGCTGCATCCGCGACCGGTCGGTTTCAATTTGACCGATGCAGCAGTTCTTTCAGAACAGACAGCCCTCATTGTCGGCTACAATGGGAGCATCCTGCGAACCGTCGACGGCGGGCGGAACTGGTTGTGCTGGAACGATGGCTCGTTCAATCGATTCAACACGGTGGACTTTCTCGATGAGGAATTCGGTATGGTTGCCGGTGAGCTGGGGAGAATCTATCGCTCGAACGACGGCGGCGAGACCTGGAGTCAGGACCGCATTTCCGGCATCATCGATTTCATCAATGATGTTCACATCCTCGATCGCCGGAATGCCGTGGCGGTCGGCGGAACGATTACGCCGAGCAATATCATCCTGCGGACGACTGATGGAGGTGAGACCTGGGTGAACCAACCGAGCGGCACCACCGCTACGCTGTATGGCGTCTGGATGATCGACAGCCTCAATGTCTGGACGGTCGGTCTTTCCGGACTGGTCCTGCACAGCGTTGACGGCGGACAGTCGTGGGAAACGGTCGACATCGGAATGGAGACGCCGTTCAGGTTGACGGCGATTGCCTTTGCCGATGAGCGGACCGGCATGATTGTCGGCGATGAGGGGACGGTCTTCTTCACACTGGACGGCGGGGAGAGTTGGGAGCCGGTCGTCGATCCGAAGTCGGGAACGAACTTCTTTGATGTCGAGTGGTTCGATTCACAGCACGGACTTGCCGTCGGTGAAGGTGTGGCGATGAGGACGACGGACGGTGGCGAGACCTGGAGTCAGGTCCATCCCCACGGCTACTATCTCGGGCTGGGAGTAGAACGGGGAGGGGATGCGGCGGTTGCCGTTGGAGTGAACGGATTGATCCACACGACGACCGATCGCGGAGCGAACTGGGTTCGGGCATCAAGCCTTACCGCTACAGTTCTGCTCGACGGTATCGGTGCATCCGATACTTCTCATATCATAGCGACCAGCCTGAAGGGCGATGTCCTCTGGACGCGGGATGGCGGGGCTACATGGGGCTGGTCCCATACCGGCCCGGCGACGCTTCTGAAACAGGTGCTCTATCCGTCGCCGGATCTTGCCCTGTTGATCGGTGGGACGATGTTCCGCTCGACCGATCAGGGGGAGACCTGGACGAATGTCGAGCCTCCTGCCGGGCGCTTCCTGCAGCGGGGAGACATGCTGGATGAACGTCGGGGTATGGTCGTCGGCAACAACGTGATCCTGCGAACCTCAGACGGCGGGGTGAGCTGGGATATCGATACGACGTCGGTGGAGACCAATCTCTACGCCGTCTCGATGTACGACGCACTCCACGCCTTCGCCGTCGGCCGCAGAGGGGCGATGTACCGGACGGAAGACGGGGGAGAGACGTGGCAGGAAGTGAAGACCGCCTTTACTGCTCACTTTTATGACGTGAAGTACTTTCCGAGCGGCGACGTCGTGGTCGGTCACAACAAGGGGATCGTCCGCTCGACCGATCACGGAGCGACGTGGACGATCTACGACCTGCCGAACGGTCAGACCTGTTACGGCTGGTCCTGTCTCTCGCCGCAGACGGCGTACTGCGCGCAGGATCTGGGAAGCATCATGCGAACAACCGACGGTGGTGCGACCTGGGTGAAGGAGAAGCACAACGTGGCGGAAGCCGGCCATCTGTTTGCCATCCATTTCCTCGATGAGCGAACCGGGTATCTGGCCGGAGCGGACGGCTACATCCTTCGCTACACTTCGCCCGATTCATCTTCCTCGGTTCAGGAAGTCATTCGAAGCAGCAGACCGTCGGCGGTCCCGGGACTTAGCCTCGTTCCGAACCCGGCAAGGGATGAAGTCACGGTCCGGATAGAGGGGGTTGAGGGGAAAAGCGTTCGCAGTTGTCGTGTGCTCGATATTGCCGGTCGGATCGTGCGTGAGGTGGAGTGGAGTGAAGCCGAGCAGCCCCATGGTTCCGTCTTTTCTCTTTCGTTAACCGGCCTTCCAGAGGGCTATTATGTTGTACAGGTTGCGGATGAGGGGGGGAAGGGAAGGAGTTTGTCGGCGTCTCTTCTCATTAGATGAGAGGGGTCGTTGAGATACCCGTATGAAAACAGGCCACCCGACGCAACCGCGTACAGGTGGCCCGTTCTTTTTTCTGAAGAGATGGTGTGATCTCCTTCCGTTCTACCTGCGCACAATAATCTCCCCGATATCAGTCCACTCTCCCGAGGTAATCCTGAAGAAGTACCGTCCCTGCGGATTCCCCTCCGTGTTCCACGTCACCTGATAGCCTCCCGGCTGCAGATAGTCGTCGACGAGGAGGGCGACGCGGTCTCCTTTTCCGTCGAAGACCTCGATCCGTGTCTGTGCGTCGAGACCCAGGGAGAAGCGGATGTCGGTGGAGCCGTCGGCGACATTCGGCATCGCCCCCTGAATCGCGTAGCGGCTTGCGAAGGCTTCAATCAGCCGGAAGTTCAGTCCGCAAATCGAATCGAGACGGGCATTGCCGGGTGTGTTCGTTACCTCTACGCAGGGGAACTCATTGGTTCCCGATGCCAGGATCTCTCCGGCCGGAGTGATCTCGCTCGTCGTCACATCGCCGATGTAGGTGATGTAGTGCAGTACCAGAATTTCTCCTGCTCCGCTCAGAGATTGTCCGGTTGTGTTCTCAATCTCCAGAACAATTCGTCCCGGACTCCGCGAGATTTCGTTGATGAGCCACCCGTCGCTTTGCGGTATCAGATTTCCCGGTTCCACGTTCTGAATCAACATCATCCCCTCGTCATAGGTGACCCCGATCCTGAAGTGTGTGATGTCCGCATCGTCCGGCATATCGGGGGAGGCGTTCAGACGAACCGGGATCGTCAAGGGGAGACCCGGAAGCTGTGAGTAGCCTTTGTCAACGCTGAAGTTCAGAGAGATAATCTCTCCGCTGCCGATCAGCTCTGCCGTCGGACGTGCGACGACCGTTGCCATATCCTCATCCGTTACCTCGAATTCAACCGTTGCCCCATAGTTCCCCGGAACGTCCGGCGCAAAACGAACCGGAATCTTTACCTGCTCTCCTCCTGCCAGTCTGAGGGGGAACGTGACGGTTCCCGTCGGGTCGAGGCTGAAATGCTGATTCCCCGGAACCGGATTTCCCATCTTCGTAATCACCACCGGATCGCTTGTCGGGTTCGTGACGACGATGAATCCCTCCCGATCAAAACAGGTCAGTGCCGATCCGAAATCGAAGCCTTCGGCGACGGCGTCGAGCGTGTAGATCTCTCCGGCCAGCGCTCCGGAGGAATCGCTCTGCGAACACCCGGCGTCGGCGAAGTCTCCCCGAACGTCGATTGTGGCGATCTTGCGGAGAGGTTCGGTATCCTGCGGATCAAAGATCACCTCGATTGTTTGTACTTCGTCCGGTTGCAGCGTGAAGGGGGGACCGCTTGTGTTGGGGGAGATGTAGCGGATATCACCCTGCGGGAAATCGGTCGCGTCCGTCCCGTTGATCGACACGCCGGTGATCGTCACGGCTCGCGTGCCGGTCGATTGCAGTGTGAAGGTGTAGGGGATGCGGACCGATCCCGGAGCGGGGAAGAAGTGGCGACCGAAGTCGTGATCCCCGATGACGATGTACGACTCGATGCCGACGCCGTCAAGCGGTCCCTGAATCGAGTCGAGGGTTCCGCCGATGCGATAGTACAGGCGGATCAATGCGCTGTAGACCTCTTCATCGACCGGCCTGAAGGCAACGCGGACACGCTCGGTGATCCCCGCATTGATCCGCTTGCCGTTGACGATGTTCCCGGGGTCAACGATCCGGAAGACCTTCCGGGGATCATCGACGATTGCGATACGGTCGACCGTAAAAGCCTGATCTCCCGTGTTCGATACTTCGATTTCCCATTCGTATTCCATCACATCGTTCTTTGTGCAGGGATCGACCGACGATAACCACCGTTCCTTCCAGTCGTAGCCGGTGATCTGCGGTCCCGGCTCGGTCACGCGTGCGGTCCAGACCGATGTGTCACGGCAGTCCCGCGTGCTGGCCCAGAAGCGTCCCGTCGTCCGATAGAAGCCCCGCTTGCCGGAGACGAACGTCACGGAAATCTCCACACATTCTCCCGGGCCGAGCTTCGCATCCTTCAGCTTGCCGATATCCCCCGACGATACGGTGAACTCCGAGAGCAACCATGTGAGGAATGCTCCGCCTCCTGTCCCTGTGGAGTCTGCAAATGTTATGAACCCGTCCCCCAGATTGCAGATCTTCAGCGGGAGAGTCTTCGAAGCGTCAAGCGCCAGCGTGCCGAAGTCGAGATCGTCGACGTGGAGACATGGCTGAACCGTTGCGGCTTCCAGAGGAATGGAGACCGTGACGCAGCCGAGCGTGACCATGAGGGAGTCCCGATATGTCCGGTTCTTCTCAGTCGGTCGGATCGTGATCCATATCTTCATCGATTCTCCCGGCTTCAGCACGACGGATTTCGGTTCGAAGTTCGGATCCCTGTCACCGTTCCAGTCGAACGCCGGTTCGGTCCGCAGGATCTCGAAATCCTGGTTCCCGAACGCAAAGTCGAGTTCCTTGATCGTGATCTCCCGCTCCAGCGGATTGGTGAT
>CBFGQN010000244.1:0-6445 GCA_965650895.1 uncultured Ignavibacteria bacterium
TCGGGAGTCGGGAGTCGGAAAGATAATACCCCCTGGATTTTTTTCCGGTACTCCGTGGGGTCAGAGCATCGTCATCTGTAGATCATCTCCTGAAGGGAGATCGGCTTCCCCCCCTTTGTCCTCTTCCTCCAATCGCCGGATGAATTCGTCCTCGTCAATCACCGCCACGCCCAGCTTCGCCGCCTTCTCCAGTTTCGATCCGGCCTTCTCTCCGGCCAGCACATAGTCGGTCTTCTTGCTGACGCTCGATGAGGTCTTTCCTCCCCGCTTCTCGATTTCAGCAGCCGCCTCCTCCCGCGTAAAACGGCTCAGTGTCCCGGTCAGAACAAAGGTTTTGCCGGCAAAGAATCCGTCGATCACAGCGGAGCGGCGGGCCATAACCGTCGGATCCTCGGTGTGAACACCGGCATCCTTCAGCCGTTCGATCCGACTCAGATTGGAAGAATCCCGGAAGTACGCAACCACCGAGGCGGCAATGTGCGGGCCGATCTCGTCGATCCCCTCAAGTTCCTCCACCGAAGCGACAGCCAGTCTGTCGAGCGACCCGAAGTTCCGCGCAAGGATACGGGCGATTGAGGCTCCGACATGGCGGATGCCGAGACCGAAGATCAGGCGCCACAGGGGACGCTCCTTGCTCCGCTCGATCCCCTGCACGAGATTGTCCGCCGACTTCTCTCCCCATCGTTCAAGAGCGGCAATCTCATCCCGGCGCGTGTAGAGGTCGTAGATGTCGGCAACATCTTCCAGCCATCCGAGCGAGACGAACTGATCGACGACCTTTTCTCCCAATCCGTCGATGTCCATCGCTCCCCGCGAAGCGAAGTGTTCGATCCGACCACGAAGTTGCCAGGGACAAGCGGGATGGACGCAGAAGTAATTGACTTCCCCTTCCGGACGCAGGAGCGTTGAGTCAAGCGGACAGGGACAGGTTGTCGGGAAGACGTAGGGCTCGGCTTCCGCCGGGCGTTCATCCGGAATCACCCGATTGACTTTCGGGATAACATCTCCTCCTTTTTCGATCTCCACCGTATCTCCGATTCTCACATCAAGCTCGGCAATGAAATCGGCATTGTGCAGCGTGGCCCGGCTGACCGTGGAGCCGGCAAGGAAGACCGGTTCCAGTTCGGCAACCGGCGTCACCCGTCCGGAGCGCCCCACCTGGATCGTGATGTCGTTCAGTTTCGTTCGCGCATTCCAGGTCTCGAACTTCCAGGCCATCGCCCAGCGGGGGGATTTCGCAATCTGTCCAAGCTCCTCCTGCTGTTCCAGCGAATCGACCTTCACGACCACACCATCGATCTCGTAAGGAAGGCTTTCCCGTTCGGCTCCCCACTCCGTCCAGTAGCTCAGCACATCATCAATCGTCCGGCAACGTTGTACGTGCGGATTGACCTGAAACCCGAGTTGCCGGAGGAGTTCAAGATTTTCGTGGTGGGAGCTCAACCGCACATCATCGGTCCAGAGGTAATAGAGGAAGATATCGAGCGGTCGGCCGGCCACCAGCTTCGGATCCAGCATCTTCAGCGATCCGGCCGTCGAGTTGCGGGGATTGGCAAACGTCTTTTCTCCCCGTTCCTCCCGTTCACGGTTCATCTTCCTGAACTCCTCCACTTTCATGAAGACCTCTCCCCGCACTTCAAAACTCCGCAGCGGAACTCCCCCGACCTCCACCGATCGCACGCGAAGGGGAATCGAGCGGATCGTGCGGAGATTCGGCGTGATCTCATCCCCCTGCTCGCCGTTTCCCCGCGTCACCCCCCGCACAAGAATCCCGTCCTCGTATCTCAGGCTTACGGCCACCCCGTCGATCTTCAGTTCGGCTACGTACTCGAACGGCTCCTCACCCAGCCGATCGCGGATACGGCGGTCGAATTCGCGGGCATCCTCTTCGGAATAGGTGTTGGCCAGCGACAGCATGGGGCGGGCATGGGTCACTGTCGGGAAGGCGCTGGAAAGATCGCTTCCCACTCTCTGCGTAGGGGAATCGGGCGTAATCAGCTCGGGATGTTCCCGTTCAAGCCTCTGAAGTTCCTCCAGAAGCGCATCGAACTCCCGGTCGCTGATCACCGGATCGTTCAGAACATAGTAGCGATAGTTGTGTTCCTGCAACTCTTCCCGCAATTCGCGGACACGTTCCGACAGACTTGACATAGGAATGTGAATGTTCGATCTCCAAGGTTGGCAGTTCATCGCCCTGCAGGCAATGGGGGAAGATACAGAGGTTGGGGGAGTGGCGGAAGATTGAAGGATGCCAATCAACACGAAATACGTGCAGAAAAATCGATAGTTTTCCGGTCTTTAAAGACAAGCCACCGTAACACATACGAGACGGATACTCAGAGACATCCATAATGACTTCTCTACTTCATTCTCTCATTCGCCTGTACTGTTCCCACAGCCCGGTTGAGTTCGGCAAAGGCCGCCTTCAGAAGATCGGACGCAGTTTTCTTCGCGGCAGGACATTGCAAGTTCCTACACGTCACGGTATTGAAGTAGAGATCTCTCTGCCTGAGGACGCCGGATGGGAAATGTTGTATTATCGACGTACGTTTGAAACCGGCACAACCGAAGCGTTCGACAAGCTACTGCGCCGGGACGATGTGTTCTTCGATATCGGAGCCAACATCGGTTGGTATTCGCTGATTGCGGCAAAGCTTGCTCCTGAAGGTATTGTCCACGCCTTTGAACCGGTTCCCTTCATCTTCGGCAAGTTGCAAAGGAACTGGGAATTGAACGGTTTTACCAACGAGGTACACTTCAACAACATTGCCCTTGGCGAAGAAGAGGATGGAGAGATTACAATCTACACGTTCGAAGGACTGTACCACGGTCACAGTTCACTATCGACGCTTGATCGTCAGGACTATCGGGCATCAACGATACCGATGACAACTCTGGATCGCTACATAGCCGAACGGAAAATTTCACGGGTTGACCTGATAAAGATGGACACCGAAGGGGCGGAGCTGAAAGTACTGCATGGAGCAACAAATCTGCTGAAGAGCAATCAGCCCCCCGTTTGGGTAATTGAACTGAATACGGAAACCAGCAACAGCTTCGGGCATACTCCTGCCGATGTTCTTGACTTCATCGCCTCCTGCAATGATTATCGTTTCTATCGGGTTGAACGAGGATGGGGGAAGTTGAAGCCGATGGCCTCGACACGGGACTATCGCAACGGCGACAATGCCATTTGCGTACCGACAGTGCGGGATTACATTCAACTGTAGGCAAAAAGAAAGCGGGATGAGATATCTCATCCCGCCATTTCAGATTGTCTTCAGGTTATCTACCGACTGATATCCACAGCAGTAAAATCAACCTCGACCTCCTCATCCCCTTTTTCATTCAACTCGAGCTCGTCGCCGATACATCTCTCTGTGCCCTGAAGAATAGTGAAGTTACGGGAGATCTGCCCGGAACAGCCGGGAGTGGCTCCGTAATCCGAACCGCGAATCGTTTTCCCGTTCTTCCCCCCGTTCAGGTCTACTCCGATCCCGCTGGCAATACCGCCATCCCCGCTCAGGCAAACCGTGCCACCACCACCGCCGCCGCCGGTGCCGACATCAACCCGCTCGACATCATTATAACTGTCTCCGCCGTTTCCGCCGCTGACGTCCACTGTCAACCCGTCACTGACGCGATGAACGGCCAGGGCCACTGTGCCACCTGCGCCTCCACCGCTTGCTCCGTCATACTTGGATGTCGGGGCGTCCGCACCGCGGGAACGGATTGCATGCCCGTTGCCGATCAGATGGGAGGCCCGGATCAGGACGATTCCTCCACCATTACCGCCATTACTGCCGGTGTTATTGTTGGAATGCCCGGCTCCACCTCCACCACCCATAAACAAGTGACTCATCCGACGACGATCAAGTTCCAGAGCATGCCCTCCCAGTCCCTGAGCTACGCGATAGTCGCCGCTGTATCTGGAATGCCGATAGGAATAACCACCGTCCCCCCCACAACCCCCATTTGCACCACCACCACCGCCGCCGTTATGGTTACCGCCACCGCCGCCGCCGTTTGCCGGTGCTCCCCGACCCAGAGTTCGGGCATCCGGCCCGAAGGCATGAATTCCTTCACCTTTCTCGGAATGTTTTTCCGGATCATTGCTGACATAGTCTCCTTCATAATTCGGCACCAGTCGCCGTTGCTCATGTACGAGACCACCCCGGAATCCGGCTTCACTGGCATCGATATCAGCATTCAGAGTGACTTTGCCTGAAGCCGAGATTGCCACCACTCCTCCCTTACGACCATTCCACGGGAGAGGCATCAGTGCTCCATCAACAGAAACGTTTCGGTATTCCGGAACCAGAACAAGCTGAACATGTCCCTCCAACGAGTACGCATTGACCAGTGCTTTTTCCAGCCAGACGGTATTTCCGTCAACATAGGCGATCCTGCCGAATTCATAAAGACCAGCCCCCCCATAGTTTAGAATCGTACCATACTGCGCGGTATTCGCGTTGTCGATCGAAGCTCCCTGCATCTGAATTACCAGAACCAGCGCCCCGGGCCGCCATCCCTCTGCATCATCAACCTGAAAACCGCAATCCTCATAGTCCAGAACGGCAGCATAACGGTTCACAATACCGGAAATCGATGGAGCACGGTCATGGCGGTGTGAGCAGGACGAAAGCACAAGGAACAAGAGCAGCAAAGGGGTCAAAAGGAGATAGCGAGTGTTCATAACCATTCCGACGGTTTTGTGATTGGTTGGGTTCTACTTCTATATCTTATTATCGTATGCAGCGTATGGAATTCGATTTTCGTTAAAGAACGCTCTTTCAGCAGATTTCCGGAGTTCGGTGAATACGATCAAAGACACCGCTTGAATCTTTAATGTCACCCTCCCGACTGAAATACTTTCCCGGTCGAGCTTTTAGCCCACTCTTGCAGGAAAAGAAAATCACTTCAACTGATCACATCCTAATATACAGAGTACCTTGAACCGGGAAATCCTCTCACTTCACCCATGCATCTTTTTTCTCACACACCTTCTCAAAATCGTATTTTGTCACTCTCTTTCCCTTGCCTAACTTGGGGGTTCGTTTGTAGAGAACTCATCAATCCAAATTCAATACAGTCATGTTCTGGGTTATTCTGATTCTGGCTCTGATTCTGTCGGTGGTCCTGATTGCCATGGTCCTGCTGCAGCCGAGTAAAGGAGGAGGCATTACCGCGGCCTTCGGCGGTATCGGTGGGACGCTCGGCTCCACCTTCGGTCAGCGACGCACGCTGGAAGCATTGGGGAAGTGGACCACTTACTTTGCCGTCGGGATCGCCGCTCTCTGTCTTGTCGCCAACCTTTTCTTTCTCCCCACCGGCGGCAGCGTGGATAACGGTCTGGTAACGCCCGGCAGCGGCGGTGTGAACGTCCAGGCAAACCCGCAGGCCCCCGGAAGCAATCTGAACATCGATCCGGAAAGCGAGAGCGCTCCGACGGGTGAGGCAGAAGGAAACGCCGCTCCGTCGTCGGAGACAGCCCCCTCCGCAGAAGGAAGTGGTGAAGCACAACCGCAGGGAGAGTAAGAAGGCTCTCTACCAATTCCTGAAGAACATTTCCAAGCCGTGCCGATAGTGAATCGGCACGGCTTTTTTCTTTCTTCTCCTTTGCCGGCCCGCTTGACTCGTTTCCCTTTTTGGTGTAGCTTGCGTGGTGTTCATGCGATGCCCGAAAAGGTCGGGGTTCGCATTCTTACGTTATCAACAGTACAAGCCATGGAAGAGCTAACGCCGCGCCAGGAAAGTGTTCTCCGGTTTATCGAGAAATACTTCAGCCAGCATCAGCAACCCCCTACCGAGCGTGAAATAGCACGGCATTTCGGTATCAACCAGAGTGCCGCCCGGAAACATCTGAAGGCCCTGGAACGAAAAGGCCGTCTGACGATGCGCCACGACGGACGGAGCAGGGGTATTCTCCTGAACTCTGTCGCCCCCTCGGTCCCGGTCCCTCTTGTCGGATCGGTCCGGGCCGGAACCCCCCTCCTTGCCGAGGAAAACATCGAGTCCCACATGATGCTCGATATGAATCTGGTCGGGACCGAACAGACCTTTCTCCTTCGCGTGAAGGGAGATTCGATGATCGAGGCCGGTATCTTTGAAGATGATCTCCTTCTGGTACGTCGCGCCGAATCGGCCCGCAGTGGTGAAATCGTGGTTGCCCGTATCGGCGATGAAACAACAGTCAAGCGCTTCTATGATATCGCCGGACGGATCTTTCTGGAACCGGCCAACAAAAACTATTCGCCCATCATGGTCGAAGAGCCGGAAGATTTCCGGCTGGAAGGACGGGTTATCACGCTGATACGGGATATGCGAAATCTTGAGGTCAAGCGCCGGACGGTGAACGGGTTCGGGCGGCCTTCGTGATGAGGGAGAAGACGAGGGGTACAGGGGAGGAGGGACTTTCTCGTTGTGTGGACCCTGAAGGGAACCG
>CBFGQN010000245.1:0-6433 GCA_965650895.1 uncultured Ignavibacteria bacterium
TTCTGCGCCTTCACCTCGATCCGGCTTGCATCCAGGCCGAAGGTCGAGACGATGTAGTTCTTGACGTTCTCCGCACGCGTTCTTGCCATCGTCAGGTCATCTCCCGAACCGACAACCGTGATCTTCGCATCCGGAGCCTTCTCCAGACGGTCCGCCATGATGTTGATGACGTTGTAGTAGACATCAAGCTGGCGGTCCGACCGTGTCGAGCTTTCGGTGCGTGATCCGGCCGACGGCTCGTCGATCACCATCATGTCCGACTCGTTGAAGCCTCCGGCGGAGGATACGTTCAGTGTCTTGTACTTGGCCGGGATTGCGGTCTGCGTCGTGTCGAAGAAGACATAGTTCAGCAGCGGCAGATACTCGACCATCGGACGGCGTTCCACCACTCCACCGACCGGCGTTTCAATGCTTGCGGTCAGCGTTCCCTGCGGCGGGGTCACGTCGGTCACGATCGGCGGTGCCGCCTCGGTGGTTTCCGGTCCGCCGATGCCGTACTTCAGTTGCAGGCCGCCGCGGACGGTCACCGTGCTCCACGAGTCGTCCAGGTTATCGCTCGACTGGTTCTTGACCTGGTCCACCATCCAGCTCCCCTCGAAGAAGGGGGTCAGGTACCACTGGTTCCCGCCGTCGCTCATGTCGCTGATCGGAATGTCGAATCCGACACCTCCCCACAGACCGAACGTCACGTCGTTCAGGCGTCCGTATTCCACTCCTTCGGTGGTCACGCCGTTCGTGTCGATGTCGAAACTGTTGCGGGCAAGGACGTTGAATGACGGTCCGGCGACGAAGTGGAACTTCGGCGATCCGAGGTTGATCCGCATACCCGGTTCGATTGCCAGATAGGCCAGGTTTGCCTCGATCGAACTCGTTCCCTCGGAGAAGTCGGCCGTCCTTGAGTCATACGTGATACGTCCCTGTATACCAAGCGGACTTTTGTGGGCCGGATTGTACTCGAACATGATGCCTCCGTAGGGGCCGAGTCCCGATCCGTCCGACAGATCCTCCGAACGCGGAACCGGAAGCGGATTGTCACCGCCGACGCCGACCGAGTTGAAGTTTGCGCCGCCGAGAATGCCGAAGCGAACCGGCGCGACCTGTTGGTTATCATTCATTGTTTCCTGTGCATGCAGTGCCGTCGCGAAGCACATCATCAGTGCCAGGGCCGGCAGCCAGAGATATTTGCGATACTTCATGGTAATTCCCTCTATGAGTTGTATGATAATTTCTGAATGCAAATGCATGGTTTCCTGAAATTCAAGTACCGTGCAGGAGTTCTTGCAACCGGCACGCTTACTGGATAACGCCGAACTTCAGTTGCAGGCCGCCGCGGATCGAGACCGTGCTCCAGACGTCATCCCGCTCATCCTGTATATCCGGATAGTCTGTCGTCCGCTGATCGGTCAGCCAGCTGACACCAAGGAACGGGGTCAGATAGAAGGGGGTCCGCGTTCCGGCATTCCCGAGGCTGATATCGTAGTTCAGGTCTCCCCAGATACCAAAGGCCACGTCGTTGACGCCATTGATGCGCTGCCCCTCGATCTCGGGAAGGTTGTCGCCGTCCCCCGGATCGTAGTCATATTTACCGGTAAGGTTCACCGCAAGGGCCGGTCCGGCGGTAATCGAGAAGGGGGAGCTGATGTTGAACCGCATGCCCGGTTCAATCGTGACGTAGCTCATCTGGGCCGAGAACCGGTTCCCCTCTTCATCATCCAGATTTGCTCCCCGCTGATCGACGCTGAGGCGAAGGGCGAGGCCGAGAACGTCACCGGTGGTGTATTCACCGATTGCTCCGAAATACGGACCGAATCCCCGTCCGTCGTTCAGTTCGTTCTGGATAAAATCAAATTCCGGCGTCGTTCTTGCCAGATTCATTGCCCCGGCTCCGACCAGATTGTAGTTTGCACCACCGAAGAAACCGAATCGCATCTCCTGTCTTTCCTGTGCCTGAATGGCGGTTGTTCCGCCGATCAATGCGAGCATTGCCAGCCCGCTTAATAGTGTGATTGTCCTTTTCATTGCTGATCTCTCCATCATAGTTTTGTAATGAATCAACGTGAAATCGGTGTCACCTTATCTGTTTCCATTAACGGTGGCCGAGTTACGGTTCTTCAAACGGCCTTTTCTATCCGTTCTGTCCTACCAAACAACCTGTATTCGGGCCTTGTTCCTGTTTCTTCGTCAAGATCCCGTAAAGATTTTCTGATGGATTTTTGATGTGCGGAAATGGAGAAGAGAAAGGGGCAAAGGGATAAAAAAACGCACGTTCCGTAGTCTCGTCGGAACGTGCGTTTATCGGTTCGAAAAGTGAGGGAAGATCTCTCTCCACGGCTTGTGGAGAGAGATCTTCATACTTCGGAGATCATGCTTCCGGAATGATCTCGATCATCACCGTGCGGTTGTAATACCGCTCCTCCGGATTCTCGTTGCCGAACGGAGCGCGGAAGGGTGTCTCTCCGAAGCCGTAGGCGTCGAATGTGACGTTCCGTCCCAGCTTCTTCAATTCATCCTGCAGGATTTTCTGGGCATCCACCGCACGCTTTGCGGAGAGTTCGGCGTTGTAGTCGTCCTTTCCGGTAACGTCCGTGTGACCGTGAATGAAGACGGTGGAACCGCTCGGAATGCGGGGGGCCACTTCCTGACGAAGGAAGTTCTCATAGGTCTTCACCGACTTCGAATCATCATACTCGAAGAGAATCGAGAAGCGGGTGCCGGTGGAGGGGGGCATGTTCTTCTTGTAGAGTTCGAATCTCTTGCTGTAGGTCAGCACGGCATCGTCATACGTTACTGCGCTGACCGATGCGGTGTAGCTCCCCTCGCCGGCATCTCCGAGAATCGGTGTGGCGTTGACGCGGGCCACGCGACCATAGAACGGGCCGTAGACCTGCGAATAGTCGTTGTCGTTTCCGGTCACCGTCAGCTCCCAGCTCTTGACCGAAGTGGCCGAGGTCAGATTCAGTTCAAAGACCAGATCGTTCTCGATCGGTTCTTCCTGGCGGGCATTGATCCGCACCGGCTTCAGGAGATCCGCATTTTCGGTAAGGATCTCCACCCGAACGTTCTCCTCGGCCACCATGCTCTTGTCCTCGGCCGGAGTCGAACGTGTCCCCGATTCGTGCGGAGGACGGCTCTGTCCTTTCGTTTCAATGCGGGAGGCATCGATGCCGAAGTTGTTGACCAGATAATCCCGGACGTTCTCGGCCATCTGTTTTGCCTGCCCCACGTTCTCCGAGGCGCCGACAACCGATATCTTCGTCGACGGGGTCTCCCGCATTCTGGCTCCGATAATGTTCAGCATGTTGTAGTAGACGTCAAGCTGGCGGGCCGAGCGGGTCCCCTCGGTGGTCGGGCCTGTGGTCGGGGAGCCGGGGTCGATCATATCCGATTCGCTGAAACCGGCCGCCTGGCTCGGGTTCAGCTCGTCATACTTCTCCGGAATTGCCGGCTGTCCTTTCTCAAAGAACATGTAGTTGAGCAGAGGGAAGAACTCCTCGACTCTCCGCTGCTCGCTTACGCCGCCGAGAGGAGTTCTGATCGCCAGATCCAGTCCTCCGGCCGAGGGAGGTGTAACCACCGGTTCCTCCTTTTTCTTCCCGCCGAAACCGTATTTCAGTTGCAGTCCGGCTCGCGGCGTCAGCGTGCTCCAGTCCTGCACGTCGCTGCTGACCTGGCTCGGCATCCAGTGGGCCGAGACGAACGGGGTCAGGTACCATGCGGTCCCCTTGTCGTTGTTGGTCGACAGGGGAATATCGTAGCCGAGTCCTCCCCACACGCCGAACGTTGAGTTCGACAGGGGAGTGACTTCAGAGGTGAACGCCGGACCGGCAAGGGATGTATCGGACGTCAGTTCGTTGGAGATGGAAAGATTCAGCGAAAGGCCGGCAAGCAGGTGGAAGTTCGGGGAGCCGAGGTTGACGCGCAGAGCCGGTTCCAGCGAGATATAGCCGAGCGATGCGTCCACTTCGTTGCTGTCGCCGAACGATGCGCTCCGGTCGTCGTAGGTCCCTCTGATGTGGAAGCCGAAGGTTCCGGGGATATATTCGAAGGTCAGTCCTCCGTACGGGGCGAAGCCCGATCCATTGTCGACTCCTGTGGGGAGGAGAGCCTGTCCGTCCGTATATCCGAAAATGCCGAACGTGTCAAGGCTTGCCCGGTTGTAGTTTACTCCTCCAAGGAGGCCGAATCGCATTGGCGGAACATTTTCCTGGGCTGTTCCCGCCGCGCTGAGGAACAGAAAGGCAGGAAGAACTGCTGCAAGAATTCTCATCTGAATTGATTTCACTGTACCCCCTGAAGGATAATCCTGGTTAGCTGAATTTCTCTGTGTGTGTGCCGGATCGGATCAACGACTGTGCGGGAACAAAGTTACGGGTTCGCGTCGACAGAGGAAAAGGGAAAGGAAGGGGGAGAACGAAACGGAACATCCGCCGGTTCCGGTCGGTGAGATGTGCGGAATCTGCATTCGTGCTCTGCAGTGGTTCCCTCAATGCCCACCGTTCAGTGTCCGCCGTTGAGGTACTTCACAAGGCGGAGACAGTTCCGGCGGTTGGCGGTGATACCGTAGTCGACGGCATCCATCACGATATTGATGATGTGCAGACCCAATCCCCCTTGCCGGTGATCCCGGGCGCGTTGCAGTATATCCAGCCGTGGAAGGCGTCCCGGCTGGAAGTGTTTGCCGGAGTCATAGAGCGTTACCTCGAAACGATCGGAATCCGTGATGATCTCGACCGAGAATGCCGATTCCTTCGCATCGCGATAGGCGTGCTCGATAATGTTTGCACAGGCTTCGTCAACTGCCAGGGCAATGCGGAATGCCGTCTCGGCATCGAAACCGAATCGAATCGCCTCACGCTCTACCGCCTCGCGTACCTCGCGCAGTTCCTCGGTTCGCGCCGGAACCGTGTGGCTGTATCGGAGAATATGGCCCGGACCGTTATTCATGAGTCTGCAGTTCCGTCCTCGACTTTCTCAAGAAACTTGTTGAGGGCTTCGTTCCGATCATTGTAGATTTCGTAGAGCATCGGAAAGCCGAGCAGATCGAAGACGTTGAAGACCTTCGGCGTCATCCCGGCCAGCTTGATATCTCCGCTGTTTTCCCGTACATCCTCGATAAAGGCCATGAAGACCCCAAGCCCCGCGCTGGAGATATAATCCAGCTCCCGAAAATCGACAACGATTCTGTACTGTCTCTGTTCCAGCATCTCCTGGAACGTCTGCTCAAGCTGCGGCGCGGTGTGGGCGTCGAGATACCCTCCCAGCTCGACGATCCACGCCGGATGTTCTTCCCGCGTCGAAATGAAGAAATCGTTCATGTATTTTTCAGTGTCCTGTATATGATGCTTCCGTACCGCGATCTCTCCGTGACGAAGCGTGCCAGCGCAAAATCACCAGCGTGCTGTCGTCAACCGGGGGGGCATTTTCGGTAAATGTAGAGATTCCCGTAAATATAGCATCGCGAAGCTCCCGCAGCGTCATCTTTGTTGTATCCTTCCCGGCTTCTTCCACCAGTCGTCTGAACCGTTCAAACCCGAGTTCATCACCATTCTCTTTGCGGGCCTCGGCCAATCCGTCGCTGAACATGAGGATGATATCACCGTCGGAACATCCGATATTCTCCTGAAGGAGTGCCCGCTGGAACTGCTTTGTCGACGTCAGCGCCAGTCCGATTCCCTGGGGGGTATGGTAAGTCGCCTTTCCGTCCCTTCGCAGAATCAGCGTCGGACAGTGTCCGGCCCGGGCGATCTGGACCTTCTGTTCCCCCTCGAGAATACGAAGACAGGTCATCGTTACGAAGAAACGGGGATCAATGTTTCTGTACAGAGCGCTGTTTGCTCTGGTCAGCAGTTCGGCAGGATCGGCGCAGAGTCCGGAGAGGGCGCGTATCACCCCCTTTACCATACCCATATAGAGGGCGGCTCCGGCCCCTTTCCCGGAGACATCAGCGATCAGGGCTCCCTTTGTCCCGTCGCGAAAGATCACCGAGTCGAAATAATCCCCGCCGACCATGCTGGCCGGTTCCGATTCGGCGTAGAGTTCATAGTGATCTCCTCCGGGCATCGAGACCGGGAGCAGGCGTTGCTGGGCTTCGCGGGCGATCAGCATTTCATTCCGGAGTCGTTCCCGTTCAATCGACTTGCGGATCAGCGCGGCGTGATCCATCGCCAGGGCGATCTGCGTCGCCACGGTCTCCAGAATCGTCGTGTCGTCCCGATCAAAGCCGTTCCTCCGTCCCTTGATCACATACAGTTTCCCCCGTTCCCCCTCGCTGTTTCGCAGGGGGACAATCGCCAGCGAGCCGCTTAAGGGGTGTCCCTTCTGTCCGTGTTCCGTTTCGCCGTTTCCGTTGAGCGTAAAGTCGAACACCCGTACGATCTTCCCTTTCTCGCCGGAGAGATCTTCTATGTACCGGTTGTTGTTGCGGACGTGGAGC
>CBFGQN010000246.1:0-6417 GCA_965650895.1 uncultured Ignavibacteria bacterium
GCGATCAGGACGTTCAGCAGGGAGTCTACGGCTTTGCCCGCATCTTCAGTCTGATCGTCCACCTTGAACTGGGAAACATCGAACTTCTGGAGAATGCCGTCCGTTCGCTCCGCCGCTATTTCTCCCGTCGCGACCGGCTCTACAGGTTCGAGGAGGCGTTCCTTCTCTTTCTGCGGAATATCCGGAACAGCATCGACCGTGTCGGGGAGATTGATGCCTGCCGCCGGTTGCTGCAGACGGTCATTGCTCTGGAGGAAGACCCGTACGAATCCCGCGTCTTCCAGTTTTTCGATGTGAAGTCCTGGCTTCGGGGAAAGATTGAAGGGAAGACCTTTGCCGAAGTTGTCCGTGAGAACACAGAAACGGAACGAAAGGAGAGAGAAGAACCGTGAAGATCATTCTGGCCGCCGACCACGCCGGGTTCCGATTGAAGGAAGCGATCCGGCAACATCTGGAAGCGAAGGGATATGATGTCAAGGATATCGGAACCGGTTCCGAAGAGCCGGTCGATTATCCCGACTTCATTATTCCCGCCGCCGAGTCGGTGGCCCGGGGGGAATCGGATGCGGGAATCGTTTTCGGCGGAAGCGGCAACGGCGAGGCGATGGCGGCAAACAAGGTGGAGGGAATCCGCTGCGCTCTCTGCTGGAGCGTGGAGAGTGCCCGTCTGGCAAAAGAGCACAACAACGCGAACATGATCTCGCTCGGCGGACGGATGGTGAGTCCGCAGGAGGGAATCGCCATTGTGGATGCCTGGTTGGAGGGGCGTTTTGAAGGGGGGAGACACGAGAGGAGAATCGGCAAGATCGCCCGGTACGAGGAATCAACAAACAGCAAAAAATAGAAAGGAAGAAGACGAGTGGAGCTCAATCACTCCGGCTTTCGTCTTCCGTCTCTTCCTCGAACGCAAACCGGAAGTCTTCCCGATTCAGCGGCCGGTCGCTCAGCACCCGGAACGCACAGCGGTGGTCTCCCGCCTGGAAGCGTTTCTCCCGTTTGACCTGAACGCCGAGCAACCGCGAAAGGGTGGAGACCGTGACGCTGCAGAGGGTGGGATACTCCATGGCGATGTTGTAGTAGGGGCAATTCCGCTCAATCAGCACCAGGCCCTCTTCATCCCGCTCCACTTCCGTGTACGGGTCTTCCTCGAAGTAGAGCCCCTTGAGCATCTCCAGTCGTTCGGCCAGGGATTTTCCCCGCATCCTGTCTTCCCACTCCCTTACCTGACGATCGGTGATGTCGGTCAGAACCTGGCGTATCCCCTCTTTCCCCTCCTTCTCGGCAATCAACGTAATCAACTGCAGAGCCAGCGTATCGTAATGTTTGACGAAGAGATGATCGCCGACCGGGGTCAGCCGGTAAGCGTGCGTGGGACGTCCGGGGGTGCCGCCGGTTACCGGGACGCTCCGGATCCATCCCTCCTCTTCAAGCTGTACAAGGTGTTGCCGGACGGCCTCCTTTGTCGTGTCGACCCGGGTTGCCAGTTCGGCAATGGTTGCCTCCCCTTCTCTCTTGATATGTTCCAGAAGCATCCGCCGTTTCCCGGGGAGAAACTTCTCTCTGTTTGTACCGATCATGTTCTTTTCGAATGTGAACGTCTCCTCCGGTCCCGTTTCGGTCAACCGGGGTTATTGCGCGACGTCGGCCGAAGATTGCCGGTTCCGGATCGTCCGGCGAACGTCCGGAACCGACTTCCTGCGTCGTATCCATCCCGGGTTTGCTCCTGCGATCCGGGAATCGGGGGGCAAAGATACGCCGGACCGTGCGCATCGGCATCACGTTCCGGTTCCGCCCGGCTCTACCGTGAAACGATATCGCCGATCAGCAACCCGACGCCGATAACCGCTGCAAGGGCGTGAATGATGATCACCCCCTGGGGATGCTTCTCTTTGCTGATGTGAAACCTGAGCAGATAGAATCCTCCGAGGGCCGCCGTCGCCAGGACGATCAACGCAACGGTTGCGAGCGTGCCTCCGCTGTCGTTAAGGACGTTTATCAGCAGAACGATCAATCCCGAGGCAACCAGCAGTCCGTGGCCGATCGCAAGAATCCATGGAATCGGCTGTTCCCTGATGCTGCGAATCGCCATTATCAATCCGCCGACGGCACCGAGAAGGAAGAGGACAAGAGCTGTAACTGTGTTCATTGGATCCGGAATTTGAATTAAACAAATTTTGACTTGGCAAATATCCGAAAAGAGAAGTGGATAAAACAAGAATTTTCTTCTTTTATCTTTTGTAGTCTGAGCCGGAAGGAAAAACATTGCAAAAATCACCCTCTACGGCTGAAAAAGACTTCGATACTGTTCTATAATTCGTTACTTCTTGATATTATGTCGTATCGATTCGCTGATCGGAAGGTTAAAGGTTATATGAGCAGAGAAAAAGAAGAGCGAATCGCTGCTTTAACGCTTCCAGGATAGTTCCTCAGCCTCTTTCGGCTGATGGTGCCGGGGTTGCATGGAGGGGAGAGGAAATCCGGCTGAAGCAGTACACCACCTGAACGCAAGGACTGAGAGACATTGCACAATATTCCGGTCGACCGGAAGCTCGGTTTTTATTCTACGGGTCCTTGCAGCTTGTCTTCACTACTTTTTTCTACACGCAGGGTGCACATGTAATGCTCCAGGGAGCAGGCTTTGCCGTTTCCTGTGGAAACGGAGAGGGCTGGGATGGAATGCATTTCCCATCGGTCTCTTCCCACATTCGGAGAAAGATGTCTGTGTCGGGCATTCCTTTCTCGATCATTTAGTTGAAAATCAAGACAAGATTCAGGACATTATGAACGATGTGAACATCCGGCTTGCCGTGGCTGACGATGCCGAGAAAATGCTGGCGATCTATGCTCCCTTTGTCGAAAACACCGGTATCTCGTTCGAGGATCATCCACCGGAGGCGCGAAGCTTCAGGGGGCGGATCGAACAGACGATGGAAAAGCTTCCCTGGCTTGTGGCCGAGATCAATGGCATGATGGGGGGGTATGCCTATGCCGTCCCTCACCGGGTTCGGGCGGCCTACGCGTGGTCTGCGGAAGTTTCCGTTTATATTGCTCCGCATTATCGTCGCATGGGAGTGGCCGAACGTCTCTACCGTCACCTCCTTGCGCTGTTGCGGAAGCAGGGGTATCGCAACGTCTACGCGTTGATCACCCTTCCGAACCAGGGGAGCGTGGTCCTGCACTCCAAGCTCGGGTTTCAGGAGACCGGAATCCATCGCCATGCCGGATACAAACTCGGTCGCTGGCACGATGTGCTCTGGATGGAGCTTGATCTGTTCGACGGCAGGGAGCCTGAAGAGCATCTGGCGCATCCCCGTCCCCTGCCGAAACTGATTGCATCGGGAGAGATTCGGGAGATAGGATATGAATCGGGAGTTGCAACACCTGTATGAGGCCGACCTGCGTGATCGCCGGGAACATCCTGTCTACGGTACGCGGGAGTATCGGGAATTGCGCAGAAAGGATGCCGGACGGCGCAGGGAAGGGGAGAAGATCCTGGCGAAGGTTGACGATCCGGCTCCCGAGGATTATTATCACCTTGCCTGGCTGCTGAACCAAGGTGATGATGCCGGGGAGGCCGAACGGGCGCACAACCTTGCACGACGTGCCGCCGACGGGGGCTGCGAACCGGCCCGCCGGCTTGCCGCCGCCGCTCTGGATCGTTCGCTGATGTATCGCGGACTCCCCCAGAAGTACGGAACGCAGATCGTTCCGGACGGCGTCGGTCATCGTCTCTGGGATGTTGACCCGGCGACGACCGATGTAGAACGAGCCGCGTGGAACGTCCCTTCACTCGCAGAGATGGTGCGCAGGGCCGAGGAGGTGAGCCGGACCGAACCTCTTCCTCCGATGGAGGAGGCTCCGCAATGGCTGCTGGAGGGGATCGCGAGGTGGGAGAGAACGGAGCGGCAGGGGTGAAGGGAGGACAACCCCGGCCTCTTCTGCGAACCATCGCAACGTCAGGAACCCCCGACTCTTCGTAGTTTCTCTCCATGAACGACTTCTCTTCTTTCCCGACTCTCGGTATTCTCGGCGGCGGTCGCTTGCGCGGATGACGCCTGTGCGGCCTTCCCGCTCGGTGTGCGTGTGCATATCATGGAACGATTTTCCGATTTTCCGGCCGGAAGCATCTCCCACAGGGAGATGGTGGGAGAGCCGTCCGATCACGAACTCCTGCGTACCTTCGCCTCGGAATGCGATGTGGTGACGCTGGAGAGCGAGTTCATCAACGAGAGGGATCAGGGGGTGATCGAGGAGGCCGGATCGCTCCTCTATCCTTCTTCCCGGTCCGGCGGACGGATTCAGGACAAGCCGGTGTGCAGGGCCGAAGAGGAGATGTCTTTAGCCGGATTCGACATGGCCTTTATTCTTGAATGTATCGTGACAATCCACCGCCTGTGGCGGTGGTAATGTATGTTAGGCTATGCCGTTTCTATACGGTACGGCGACAAGGACACCTACCTGAAGCGTCGTCCTGTCGTCTACCAGCGTACGTGTATCTACTGGCGTACCGACGTATCGGTTCTGGGTACTCAGTGATGTGCGTTGATAAGCTTGACCCTTTCAGGGTCATTCTGACTTCGGAATCCACCGCCTCTGGCGGTGGTCATTCAATCGGTTGGAAGGTTTTGCGGAGGCAATCAGCAATGGCTCAATCAACGACAAACAACATCGCGCTGAGTCACGTGGCGGTTCTGGTGCCGTCTGTGCGTAAAGCGGCCGATCACCTTGCCCAGTTCGGTTTCAACATTGGAAAAGAGCAGGAGTGGGAAGGCGAAGGGACCAGAGAGATTTACATTGAGCAGGATAAAGCCAATTCGCTTTTGCTCATCGAAGCATTCAAGCCCGGGCCCTACCGACGGGCGATGGAAAAGCGAGGCCCGGGTCTTCATCATGTAGCGATTGATGTTTTGGACCTTGAACCTTTCTTGGAGTCACTTACAGGATCCGGATGGCTTCTTCATCCGGCAAGTGTGAGAACCATCAAGCAGTCACAAACGGCTTATCTGGCGCGACCGGGATTTCCCGCTCTTATCGAAGTGCAGGGGCGCGAAGAGCTATACGACGATCCGATCTTTATCACGCAAGTGTCGCTGAAGTTTGATCCTTCTTTGGAGAATCTGTTGAACCGCGTTGGCCTGAATTCAATCGTCTATCGCTCGGAGGATCGGACTTTGACGATGGGCGACCGGACAGTTCGGTTAGATGCTCTAAGCCGCTGAACTCATAGTGCCGTCAATTCTATCTGAGCTTTGTGGCCGATCACTGAACCTCTCCCTCCGATGGAGGAGACACCGCAATGGCTGCCGGACGGGATTGCGAGGTGGGAGAGAAAGGAGCGGCAGGGGTGAAGGGAGGACAACCCCGGCCTCTTCTGCAAACCATCGCAACGTCCCGAACCCCCGGCTCTTCGTAGCTTCCCCGCATGAACGATTTCTCTTCTTTCCCGACTCTCGGCATTCTCGGCGGCGGTCAGCTTGCGCGGATGACCGCCTGTGCGGCCTTCCCGCTTGGTGTGCGCGTGCATATCATGGAGCGATTCCCCGATTCTCCGGCCGGAAGTATCGCCCACAAGGAGGTGGTGGGCGATCCGTCCGATCACGAACTTCTGCGTCTCTTCGCCTCGGAGTGTGACGTGGTGACGCTGGAGAGCGAGTTCATCAACGAGAGCGATCTGGCGGTGATCGAGGATGCCGGATCGCTCCTCTATCCCTCTTCCCGATCCGTCGGACGGATTCAGGACAAGCTGATGCAGAAGCGGACGCTGCAGGAGGCCGGCATACCGGTTGCTCCGTTCCGCGGCGTATCCGACGGAGAAGATGCGAAGGCATTTGGTGAGGAGTTCGGCTATCCGTTTGTGCTGAAGAGTCGGCGGGGGGGATATGACGGATACGGGAACGCGACGATCCGGAGCGTCGGAGAGATTGAGGCCGGTTGGGAGAAGATCACCGGCGGAGAACTCCGGAACGAACTCTACTGCGAAGCCTTCGTTCCCTTTACGAAGGAACTTGCCCTGATGGTGACGCGGGGACGGAATGGGGAGATCGCGCGCTATCCGGTTGTCGAGACCGTGCAGAAGAATCATATCTGCCACACGGTGACGGCACCGGCCCGGGTTTCCGACGAGGTTGTCCGTCTGGCCTGCGACTATGCCGTCGGTGCCATCGAGGCGATCGAGGGAGTGGGGGTTTTCGGCGTGGAACTCTTTGTGACCGCCGATGACCGGGTGCTGGTCAACGAACTGGCTCCCCGTCCCCACAACAGCGGTCATTACACGATTGAAGGATGTGTGACCAGCCAGTTCGAGAACCACATCCGCGCGGTGATGGGATGGCCGCTCGGGAGAACCGATCTGCGCGCTCCGGGTGTGGCGATGGTAAACATTCTGGGCAGGGGAGAGGAGAGCGGAGCCGTCGCCGA
>CBFGQN010000247.1:0-6395 GCA_965650895.1 uncultured Ignavibacteria bacterium
ACGAAGCCGGAAGTCCGTCCAGGTATTGTCGTTAGCATTATACGAATCGTAGCCCTGCGGCAGAATCTGCGCAGTAATCCGATAGTTCGTCAGCGTACCGTTCGTGTCGACATTTGCATTGATATCGGCACCGCACTCCTGAGCGTTCCACGTCGGGAAGTCCACAATGCGGTCATCGCCGGCACCAAGCGAGATAATCGTCTTGTAGCGATAGTAGCTGAAGAAGCCGGGCGTCGGCGGCGTGTCGCGGTTCTCAACCGTCAACGCAACACCGAATGCCGTTGCGGCAGTCGTTCCGTTGTTCGAAACCTTCACTGCAAGCGGGATTGCCCGTGCCTGTGATGCCGGAGCCTCGGTGTAAGGCCAATCGATCTCGATACCGGTAACCTCCACCTCCGGCTTGTCCGGAATCGACACGATCACGTTATCAACATAGAACGGATCCTCGTCGTCGGCCGGCGGTCCAACCGGATTCTTGTGGCTCTGCGAAACGACACGCAGACGGAAACGGAAGTACTTCGCAACGTCGAGATCCTGGGTCCAGCGCCGCGGAATCGGAACAACACCTCTGTGGAAGAGGAAGTCCTTGCCTCCGTCAAACTCATCAACAACGATGTTACCGGCCGTATCCTGACCGCCACCGCCACCGAACACTGCCCAGCGCGGCGACGCAACGTTGCCCCAGAAGGTCTCCGCAGGAATTGATCCTTCCTCACTCAGGAAGCCTGCCTGGCTCCAACGACGAGCGTTGGTGATGTTGTTGATCTTGTCCGGATCATCACTCGGCTCGGCGAACTCCACCATCAGCACGTCCGGCAGCTGGTAGAAGGCAGTCTTCAGCGTCGTGTAGACCGCCTGCTCCGGACCGATCCGCAGGTTATCACTCCAGCCGCGCGGATACACCTGACGTCCGGCGCGCTGATACGAGATAAGGATCTTCGGCGTTCCGGGAACACCACCGGCCAGGTTGATCGGGAACGAAACCAGCGTGTCGCCTCCAAGCAGCCCCGGAATATCCGAGTTGTAGAAGGCACCGCCGATGTCGCGACGATCAAGCTTGGCAACCGGCGAGTTCAGGAAACGATCGCCGACAGTACGGCTCCGCGGCGGAGGCGGATTGTACGTGTTCAGGTCACCGTCAACAACTTCCGCACCGATCGAGACCCAGTTGGTCACGTCCGGAACGACACCGTCTTCCGAAACGCTATACGTATCGAAGGTCGTGATGTACGGCAACTCAACGCGACGGATACCGAAGATGGTCACACCCGTCGTATCGTCGAACGGCCAGAAATCGCCGTAGACAAAGCCCTGCGGGCTCCGATCCGTTGCGATAATCTCTGCACGGAAACGACCGACGTTCTTGACAACCGTCGGAACCGGTGCGAACGGATCGAAGATGATCGTGTCGATGTTCGGACGAGCCGTGTTGCTGTTCTGCACTCCCGGCGTCTCCGCAATCGGGTAGAGCGAGCGGGTCGTCTCTGACTTCTGATAGACCGGAGGCCGCGTCGTGAAGACGAGGTCACGGATACGGAAGACAACGTTGAACTGAATCGGCTGCGTCGTTATGTTCACCGGACCGACATCGCTCGATACGTTCTCGACGATACCGACCGGACGGATAGCTCCGAGGACCGGATGGCCCAGAAGCAACTCGTAGTTATTTGCTGCCAGTCGGCGGTCAAGCGGTTCAAACGTCGAAGGATTGCTCGGGTTCGGACGCTGGAAGGAGACCTCGAGCACGCGCACGACGTTCTTCCACTGCTTGAACCGGATCGCAAGGTTCGGAGCCGGTGTACCGTTCGGGTCACCATTGACGTAGACCGCTCCCGGAGCACCACTCTCGCCCATATTGTAGGCGTGCAGATAGTTCGTGTACTCGCGGTTATGGCTCTGGATACCGATCGTCGAGTTTGCACGGAACATCGCCGTTGCCGGGATCTGGAAGATGCCCTGTTCCGGATCGATAAAGGTGCCGAAGAATCCACGGTAGTTGAACTGTACGCTGCTGTCACGCCGATCGAGCACAACCTGGAAGTTTGCATAGATCTGCCGCTTGTTGACCCGGTGCTGGTGGTTGACGACGGGAACGTTCTTGATCTCACCGTCGTTGCCGCCGGTCATCGAAGCGCGCACATAGTAAATAATCAGCTTGTTCGAATTGTCCGCACGGCGCCAGTAGACCCGTCCGAAGTCATCCGGGTTACCGTCGTTCGGATTGACCTGCGACAGTTCCATGTCGTCCCACAACGGCGCGATGGCCGTGCGAAGCGACGTAACCGGGAACGGAACGTTCTTCGGATTCAGGATACCGGTCGTCGGCGAGGTCGTGTTGTTGTTCAGCGCAACGTACTGATAGCCGTAATCGTCCGGAGTCGGATCGGTTGCGGCATTGCCCGTACGCGAACGCGTGTCCTCACTGAACTGATCGTAGCCGATCCTCTGTCCATTCAGATTGTAGACGTAACGGCGGTTGCTCATGGCAACTAGACCGTTTGTCGAGACATAGAAGCTGTCATACTTGATGCCGTAGTAGTAGAAGGGGAATCCAATGGCGATCGGCCCGGCAAACGCATCGTTTGTCGAGTCGGTCATCCGATTGGGATTGCGGAAATATTCGTGACCGAACTGGGTTTCGGTAACACCCTGGTTCGGACCCGATGCAATACGACGCCAAGCCGTCGGGTCGACGGTCGTATCGACGAATTCATAGGTCGGCTGCCATGGTTGTCCGGTTGCCGGCGCGTCGTTGTCAACCACATAATACCCTGTAGCCAGAGGGGCCTTGGAAATCGGGCCGCCCGGATACGAGGCTGGACTGACACTTCGACGGAGCGTTTCCGGATCCTCTTGCTCTTTTTCGCCATCTCCCCCCCCGGCAAATACCGGGATGGTCATCGACGCAAAAAGAGCAACGTAGAGAAGTACAAACATTCTTCTCATTGGTTCACTCCTGTGTTTGTGATGGATGTGGAATTATATTTTCCGAAGGGAATCTCTATCATTGTCGTACTGTACCGAACTCCCGGCATCTACCTACGATACGATTCTGCCCAATTTACGAGAATCAATAAATTCCCTACAAACATTTGAGCGAAAATCTTTCTCCCCATTCGTCGGATTCGGGTCGCATACCTAACACATCTCTGCGATTTTTGTTAGCAATGCTCCGAAAAAAACTTTCTTCAGGTCAAAAAAATCTTCCCCCTCCCTCCGGATTCCGATTTCATGACAGGCTTCGGCAAGATGAACAGTCGAAATCTTCGTAACTTCCCGGCCGTCAGGTGGAGACCACAACACGAAATCGACAGTCGATCCGGTCCCCCGCCACGCAGATCACTTTTTTTCCGAATTACGACCGCTATGAGCATACTGCACGACTTATATAACGCAGGCCAGTCGATCTGGTACGATTTCATCAGCCGCGACTTCATCGCCTCCGGTAAAATGAAGGAGCTTGTGGAGAGGGGTATCCGGGGTATGACCTCGAATCCGACGATTTTTGAAGGGGCAATCGCCGGAGGGACCGATTACGACGAACAGATCGCCTCACTCGACGCCGAAGGTGTGGATACGACGTCGATCGCCGCCGAGATCTTCATGACCGATGTCAGAAGTGCCTGTGACGTTATTCGTCCGATTTTCGATGAGTCGGGAGGGATTGACGGATATATCTCTCTGGAAGTCAACCCGATGCTGGCTCACGACACCGAAGGAACTATCGAAGAGGCCCATCGCCTCTGGTCGGGTGTGGATCGGCCGAATCTGATGATCAAGATTCCGGCAACACCCGAAGGATATGCCGCCGTCCGCCGCTGCATTGCCGACGGCATCAATGTCAACATCACGCTGATCTTTTCACTGGAACAATATCGGCGGGTTGTCGAGGCATATCTGGCCGGACTGGAAGATCGCCTGAAGGAGGAGAAGGAGATCGATCACGTCCACTCGGTTGCCAGCGTTTTCGTCAGCCGGATCGACTCGATGATCGATTCGCTGCTGGCCGAAATCGGATCGGCGGAAGCCCTGGCTCTGCAAGGGAAGGCCGGACTGGCAAACTCCAGACTCGTCTATCAGGAATTCCATCGACTCTTCTCAGGAGAACGATGGGATCTGCTGGAAGAGAAGGGGGGACGGGCACAACGCCCGCTCTGGGCGAGCACCTCGACAAAAAACCCGAACTATCCGGACCTTATCTATGTCGACAATCTGGTGGGGGCCGAAACGGTGAACACGGTTCCTCCGCAGACCCTTGCCGCCATTCTGGATCACGGATCGGCGGAACTCAGAATCGAAGAGGGGATTGAGACCGCCGAACCGACGCTGCAACAGCTTGAGGCCGTCGGAGTCTCGCTTGAGCAGGTTATGGACGATCTGCTGAAAGAAGGGGTCGGGAAATTTCAGGCTTCTTTCGAATCGCTCTTTGCAAAGATCGACGAAAAGCGGGGGAAGCTTCGCGAGGCGGGAACGGTCGGGTAACGGGACCCCGGCAACAGATCCTTCGGGATTATCGGCCGGGAAACACACGCAACAAGGGCATTATTCGTCGCATAGCCGGTTCGGAGCGGGAAATGAGAGAAGATATACGATTAACCATTCATAGCTCTAACAGCAGAACTCTGTCTTCGCACGATTTGCACCCATATCAAAACCGAACGGACTTGCACACGTTCCGGTAACGCTCAGCGATAAAGTGCTGGTACTGAACCAGAACTACGAACCGCTGAGCGTTTGCAGTGTGCGCAAAGCCGTGATCCTTCTCTGGCTCGGCAAGGCCGAGATGGTTCAGGCACGTTCCACAACCGCTCTGCGAACCATCGCGGCAGTTTATCCCTATCCCAGCATCGTCAGGCTCTTCGTCTACGTCCGGCTTCCGTTCCGGAAGGTCGAACTCTCCCGCAAGAATATCCTTCGTCGCGATAATCATCAGTGCGGATACTGCGGCGTGGGGAAACCTCCCCTGACGATCGACCACGTCGTGCCCAAGTCACGTGGTGGAAAGGATACGTGGGAAAACCTTGTGACCGCCTGCGTGAAATGCAACAACAAGAAGGGAAACCGCACACCGGACGAAGCGGAAATGCCCCTGCGCCGCAAGCCCTTCCGTCCGAACCACGTCACCTTCCTGCGAAAATTCGCCGGCCGCATCGAGCGTGAGTGGGAACAATATCTGTTCATGCAGTAGGGAGATGGTGCACCATGTCCCGACAGATCAGACCCCGGATCAACAGACCCCGAATCCCGTCGACCGCGCCAGGAAGATCATCCTCCGCTACGGTCGGAACTCTACCGCATACCAGATCATCAATCCCGGATTCCACCGCTGGTTTGCAGATGACCGGGGAATGGTCGGATATGTCCGCGAGAGGAAGACAGGTGTGGCCGCAGGCGAACCGGTGTGCGAGGCACATGACCTGGTAGAAATCGCCCGCCGATTCGAGCAGTCAAGCCGTCGCAAAGGAATCACCCGCATCTGCTGGTTCTGCGCCGGTTCGGAGTTCGCCTCCCGTTTCCGGAATCGAAGCGATTACTCCACTATTATGATCGGAGCGCAACCGGTCTGGAATCCGGCAATGTGGCAGCAAAAGATCGACCGCCATTCTTCACTGCGGGCACAACTGCGCCGGGCACGGAACAAGAATGTACGTGTTGCAGAATGGCCCAAGGAGCGGGCACGCGACCACCCGGAGCTGAAACGGTGTCTCCACGAATGGCTCGACTCCCACCCTTTCCCTCCCCTTCACTTTCTTGTCGAACCGCAAACATTACACCGCTTCTTTGATCGCAGAATCTTCGTCGCCGAACGGGACGGACGGGCTGTCGGCTTCGTCCTCCTCTCACCGGTTCCTCGCAGAAGCGGCTGGCTGGTCGAGCAATTCGTTCGGGGAGCCGGAGCGCCGAACGGAACCATCGAACTGATGCTCCACCACGCCGTGACGACGGTTGCCGCAGAAGGCTACAACTACGTGACGCTCGGTCTGGCACCCCTTTCAAAACGGGCAGGCATCGTTGCCGCAAATCCTCCCCTGATCCGCTTCCTCTTCGGATGGCTCCGCCTGCATGGCCGCCGCTTCTACAATTTTGACGGACTTGACTTCTTCAAGGCCAAGTTCTCCCCCGACTACTGGGAGCCGATCTGGGCGGTGGCGAACGAATCCCGCTTCTCCCTCCGCACTCTCTATGCCGTCGCCTCCGCATTCAGCAAAGGTTCTCCCCTCCGCGCACTGATGCGAGCGTTCGTCAAGGCGCTCCGTCAGGAAGGGCGCTGGCTGGTCCGTCGATTGCAAAGCCGCCCGGATTGACTATTTTGGGGGTCGCCATTCCTCGGGGCTGGCGGACGATCGGGATCCCGTTCGGGATCTTCCACCCGTTTTTCTCTGCATCCGAATCAG
>CBFGQN010000248.1:0-6377 GCA_965650895.1 uncultured Ignavibacteria bacterium
GCGTGTAGGCCGCTCCGTGTGCTTCGCTGACGAAGTGAACCGCTTTGTCCACCACAAGTGAAGTACGCATGGCGGTCTGATCGACAAAACCGACACGCTTCAGGGCTTCGACAAAGGGGCGAGAGCTTCCATCCCCGGCCATCGGTTCCTCTCCGTCAAGTTCGATCCGGCAGTTATCGATCTCGAATCCGACAAGGGCCGAAAGGACATGCTCCACTGTCCGGATCACCACCCCTTCCCCGTTCCCGAGCGTGGTTCCGCGCAGCGTATCGATGACGTTCTCAAGCAAAGCCGGGATGACGGGACTCCCCTCGACATCGGTTCTGACAAACGTGATCCCCTCTCCCTCTGCGGCCGGATGGAATGTAAGAGTCGTCTCGGTCCCCGTGTGCAGTCCCACACCACTCAGGCTGACCGATGACGCAATGGTACGTTGGCGTTTTCTCATGAACGAAGATATAGTGACGTGCAGCGAACGGAGACCGATACTCCGGCCGTTCGATCTTATTCGGTTCCTTCCTCGACAATGCCGAGCGCCTCTTCAAGCCCTCGAATCTTGCGCTTCATTTCCCGAAGCTCCGGCAGCAGGTTGGGCAACTGCCGCAATGCTCCTTCCTGGCGGAGAGCCTGAGCATGTTCCTTCGCCGGGTTACCGAAGTATCGTCCCGACTTCAACAGGGATTTGCTGACTCCCGACTGCGCTTCGATAATCACCCGTTCGGCCGTTTCGATATGTCCGACAATGCCGACCTGACCGGCAATCATGTTCTCGGCACCGATCACGGTACTGCCGGATATACCGGTCTGGGCGGCAATCACCGTTCTCTCCCCGATCTTCACATTGTGGGCCACGTGGATCAGATTATCCAGCTTCGATCCCCGACCGATTCTCGTCTCTCCGAGCGTCCCCCGGTCGATCGTCACGCAGGCGCCGATCTCTACCTCATCCTCGATCACCACACATCCGGTCTGGGGAATCTTTTCCCAGTCCCCCTCGCTGTTCCGCGTAAAGCCGAAACCGTCGGAGCCGATCACGCTTCCGGAGTGGATAATTACTCCCGAACCGATAACGGTGCCGGAGTAGACTGTGACGTTCGGGTAAATCCGGCAGTTGCCCCCAAGCATCACGTCTCTTCCGAGGAATACATTGCCGAGGATCACGCTCCCGGCGCCGATCACGCTCCCGGCACCGATCACCACGTTCGGTCCGATCACCACCCCCTCGCCAAGCACCACATCGTCGGCGATCACGGCACTCCCGTCAATTCCCGGCTCGAAGACCTCCCGTTCCGGCCGTAACACACGCAGAGCCTTGATAAATGCAAGGTAGGGATCCTGGACCACGATATATGTCAGATCTTCACGGTCGAACCGGTAGTCCTTGCCGACGATCAGGGCCGAGGCCTGCGTGGTGTTGACATAGCGGACATACTTGGGATTTGAGAGGAAGGAGAGATCACCGGGGACCGCTTCTTCCAGTCCCTGAATGTCGCAGACCTCAAGGGTCTCATCGCCGAAGATCTCACCGTCAATAAGTTCTGCGATACGCTGTATAGGTATTGCTGTACGTTGCGTCATCTCATCGGTCAATTATCTCGGATCGCTTTCTTCCTCTTTCTCGGGAAGCAATGCATTTGGATTCGACTCCACCTTCTCTTCCACCGGAGTACCGTTCCGCACCGTTTGCGGAAGTGTGAGGTTAGGGTCAAGACTGATCGGCGAGTTCCCGTCAATGCCGATATCGACCGGAAAGGATTCCGGCAGCAACCGGTTCGGCTTCTCCTCCCGTTTCTCCAGTTCGGAGGCATCCACCTCCACACCCAGCCTCTTCAGTACTGCAAGGGTAATATCCCGGTCCGGATTGGCAAAGAGCATCGGCAGACCGCGGCTGCTTTTGTCGAAAACGTAATCGTACTTCTGCTCCTCGGCTTCGGCCTGAACGGCGACCATCACAATATCGAGGACCGGAGTCATCAGTTCGCCGTACAGTCGCTCGAACTCTCCCCCCGGTCCGAACTTGTCGGCCCGGTAGGAGGCAAGCGAGGCTTCCAGATCCCGGAGCTGCCCCTCCTTGTCACTCCTCTCCTGATTGCTCCAGAGAAGTCTGTTCTGCTCGATCTCCTTGCGGAGCGTCATGATCTTCTCCTCAAGCCGGCGGATCTCCTGAAGCCATTTCGCCTGCATCGTCCCAAGTTCCCCTCTGGCTTCAATCGCCTGCGGCAACCGTTCAACGATCGCCTCACTGGAGACGTAAGCGATCGTTGTCTGGGCACCGGCCCCTGCTCCGGCAAGAGTGAAGACAACCGGGAGAAGCAAACCTAACCGGATTTGCAGTTTTTTACTTCCCATTCCTGAGATACAACTGGACTTCAAGAGTGATATCGATTGTTTGGTCGGCATAGAGCGTTTCCTGTTCATTTATAACAACGGCAAGTTTTTTCTGTTTGGCCACCGCCCGAATGGCATTGATGACCTTCTCCTCCAGCGGCTTCAGTAACTGGCTGGTGTATTCGGCAATCGTACCGTTGGGTCCGAGATGCCTGTTCTGGTACTCAAGCCCCCCCTGATACAGTTGTTGCAGACGCTGTTCTTCCTCGGCCCGCTTCTCCGGTGCGTAGACCCCCTGTTGTTGCTGGAAGGTCTCAAGCTCCGCATCCAGCCTCTGCTGAATCATCTGCAATGTGTCCTGATACTGTTTCCGGATGGCGGCGACCTGGGTTTCGATCTCCTTGTACTCCGGCATTTCGGCTATGATTTCCGATGCCCGCACTGTGCCGATGCCGGACTGGGCCCGGGCCGATATGGTGAAAAGAAGGGCGATCGGGAGGATCAATGCTGTGCGATAGATCATAGTCATCGTTTCAATTCGCGTTGTTTGCAGTTGCGTATGTTGTGAAAGAATATATGCTACGAGAAAAAATCCGTTTACCTGCCGAACTGGAAGTGGAAATGCCATCCGGAGGAGGTTCCCGCCGACGTGGCGCTGGTGCGACGCGAATCGGTGTCGAAGCCGAAACCGTAGTCGAATCCGAGAAGGCCGATCGGCGGCATCATTACCCGCATTCCGAAACCGGCTGAACGTTTCAGATCGAACGGGTTGTAATCTCCGAGATCCCCCCAGACGTTCCCCGCTTCGGCAAACGTAAGAAAGTAAATGGGAATCGGATTCAGTGTCAACGGAAAGCGCAATTCCGCCGCCGTCTTGAAATAAGCGGTTCCGGCAGGATAGCCATCCTCCACCGGACCGATCGAACGGTCGTCGTACCCCCGTAACTGAATCGTGTTGAATCCCGAAAGGACCGTCCCCCCCATTGTATAGAAAATGGTCGGGGAAATTGTGGAACGGGGACTGATCTCCTTCAGATACCCGGTCTCGGCGTTCAGGAACAGAACCAGCCGGTTCGTCGGACTGACCTCGGCGATCGGCGAGAAGAACTCGAAGGAGAGTTCCGGTCTGATATACTGCGCGTCACCCCCGTAGGCGAAGACCACCGGCAGGCGGAAGTTCGAGCCGAGGCTCGGGAAGATCGGATTGTCGATGCTTCGCCGTGACAGTGTCGTCGCAAGGCTCAACTCGGTCCCCTTGCGGAAGGCCGTGCCGGTCGCCGAAGCTCCCCCCAGAAGGTTGTTCTTCGAGAACCGGAGCGCTCCGTCAAGACGGAAATAATCGTCCGGCCACTTCAGCCGCATACCGCTGGTCAGCGAGACGCCGATCCGCTCAAGCTGCTGATCGCTCTCCTCATCGAAGGAAAGATCGGTCTTCTGATAGAAGATGTTCCCGCCGAGCGTGATCGGCTTGCCGAACAACCACGGCTCGGTCAGCCCTATCGAGTAGGTCTGCACATAACTCCCGAACTCCGCATTCAGATTCAGAATCTGTCCGCCGCCGCCGAAAAGAGGTTCGTCGAGTGAGAAATTTGTGAAGGAGAGACCGATCGATCCGGTGATCCCCTGCGAACTCAGCCCCAGTGATGCGTTGAACGTGTCGCTCGGGCGTTCCTCGACCTGATAGACGATGTCGACGCTGGTGGCGTCGGCCGACGGACGAACGTCCGGGACGAGAGCCTCCGGATTGAAATAGTTCAGGTTGGCCAGGTTGCGAAGCGAACGGATCACAGCCGCCCGGGAGAACCGGTCCCCCGGAACCGTGTAGAGTTCCCGCCGGATCACCTTGTCCTTTGTTTTGGTGTTCCCGGCAATGTCGATAAAGCGGATATAGGCCGGCTCTCCTTCGGTAATCCGGACAAGAACGTCGACCGAGTCGGAGGAGATTCGCTGTTCGGATATATCGGCATTGAACGTGAGGTAGCCGTTGTCGAGATACCAGGAGCGGACCGACTGCTCGCCGGGACCGATCAGGTTTTCCTCAAGCGAATACTGGTCGTATGCCTCCCCCTCCTCGACGCCGATCAGTCGCCGGATCAACGTCGTGTCGTATTCGGTATTTCCGGAAATTCTCAGGGAGCGGAGATAGACCCTGCGTCCCTCGCTGACGGTGATGGTAATATCGGATTTGCCGGTGTTCGGATTGATGGCGATCGTATCGTCGACAATCCCTGCCTCGATATAGCCTCTTGAACGATAGTAGTCGACAATCCTCTTCTCGTCATCCTTCAGCTTCTCCCGTTGCAGCTTCGATGACTTCCAGAACTGCCACCAGGATTTCTCCTGCACATCCTCCATTGCATCTTTCAGATCACCCTCTTCAATCTCGCTGTTCCCCACGATACTGACCGTCCCGATACTCACCTCAGGCCCCTCGTCGATCACCACCACGACATCGACTCTCCCCTCTTCGGCCGACGGCCTCTGCTCCATCGTGACATCGCTGAAGAGGAAGCCCTCTTCGGCATACTTTTCCTTGATCTTCCGTTCCGACCTGTTCAGTTCATACGGATTGGCGATATCCCCCGCCCGCACAACCATCTCATCGATGATATCGTCCTCGTCGATCTCGTCGTTCCCCTCGACAATCACCGAGGCGACGCGCGGGAACTCCGCAACGTCGATGATGATCACCACGGAGGAATCACGCTGTTCGGCCGCAAAAATGCGGACGTTGCTGAAGACCTTGCGCTGGTAAAGGTTGCGGATAGCCTCGGCAAAGATTTCCGAACCGGGAACAAAGGTGTCACCGATGCGAAGTCCGGAGAAGGCGATCACCGCCGACGCTGTGGTGTTCACCACACCGGTGACGCGAATATCCCGTATCGTGTAGGTTCGCAGTTGCGGCGGCGGCGGCGGAACGATAAGCTCGGTCTCTTCTTCGGGAATCTGGGCCGAAAGAACCAGGGGGAAGAGGATGGAGAAGAAAAGCATCACCGGAATGATCGTAAAGATCCGGGAACCTTTTCGCCGACCTCTACTGTTTGTTTCCGGAAATAATATCGATGACCTTTCTGACATATGACTTTGAATCGTTCGAATCCTGTTCATCGAGCAACTGTTCGCTGATCTTGCCGAATCGACGTTCTCTTCCCAGATAGTTTCGTAATGCTTCATAGAGTTGTTCGCGACGGAAGTCCGGCCAGAAGACCGGAGCGATATAGATCTCGGCATAGGCCATCTCCCACAGAAGGAAATTGCTCAGCCGCATCTCCCCGCTGGTACGGATCATCAGATCCGGGTCGGGGAGGTCATGCGTGTTCAGATACGATCTGAACTTCTCCTCGGTAATATCTTCCGGCGACAGCGTCCCCCGACGAACATCGAGTGCCAGGGTTTGCACCGCCCGGAGAATATCCCACCGACCACTGTAGCTCAGGGCCAGGGTCAGAGTCAATCCCGTATTTCCCGAAAGATAGTCGATACTCTCATGCAACTGCCGGGCAACGTTCTTCGGCAATGCGTTCAGTTGTCCTATGGCGTTCAGCCTGACGTTGTTGGCGTCAAGTTCCTTCAGCTCGATCTTCAGATAATGAAGCAGCAGATCCATCAGGAGCGTGACTTCAGCCCTCGGACGTTTCCAGTTTTCCGTGGAGAAGGCGTAGAGCGTAAGATAAGACACCCCGAGCTGACCGCAGGCCTTGACGATGTCGCGAACCGAACCTACACCCGAACGGTGTCCCTGGATACGGGGCATCCGTTTCTCCTTCGCCCACCTGCCGTTGCCGTCCATAATGATGGCGATGTGCTTCGGAAGTTCTCCTCCCCGAAGCAGTTCTTCCTGTAGCCGTCGATCTCCCGGATCCTGTTCGTTTTGCCAGTTCACAATAGTTTCCCTTGCGTCTGATTTCTGTTGGCTCTTCGTCGGCAACAAAGTCTCAAAGATACGAAGCAACCCGAGACTCATTCCCCCGACTGTTGCGAAAAAGCGTACATCGGGGGGAAGGAACAAGTCAGAAATCCGTCCCTTTTTTCACACGCTCCCGCAACCG
>CBFGQN010000249.1:0-6374 GCA_965650895.1 uncultured Ignavibacteria bacterium
TCAACTATGCAATACTCCCGAGCGGCAGTCAGCTATGAGCAAGCAGAAGACTCCCGACTCTTACCCCTGCAGATCTACTCCGCCCCGAGATACCGGGCGAGAATAGCGTTCCAGTCCGGACCATGCGCCTTCTTCAGCAACGCCCGGTTAATCGCCTCCCGCCACGGACTTTCATCCGGAAGGGCGATACCGTAGAACTGCTTGTCGAACGTTTCCGGAAGGACCAGTATATCCGCATCCGGATCGATGTTGGAGAGATATTTCAGCAACGGGGCATCGTGAACAAGAGCGTCGATCTCCCGATTACGCAACGCCGCCATTCCCTCCGCAGCATTGCCGAAGAGCCGGTGGGAAATATTCCGTTCGCTCAGATAGACCGCACCGATCGCCTCATTTACCGCACCGACCCGCACACGGGGGAGATCACTGACCCCCTTTACCTCCGACTCGAGTTCGGAAACCGTCAGGGATGCGGCAATGGCGGCGGTAAAACCGGAGATGATAATGATTGCGGCGAACATCCAGATCAGGCCGATCAGTCGCCCGGCAAACGTCACCGGTGCCTTGTCGCCGTAGCCGACCGTCGTCATCGTCACGGCCGACCACCAGAAACCGGAACCGATTCCTTCGACCGCCTTACCGCCGAACTGTTCCGGATTCTTCTTTCGTTCGACAAGCCAGATAAGCAGACCGACAAGCAGAAGCACCAGCAGAAGAGCACCGACAACCGAGAGGAAGTCGAGCGAGATAAGGCGTCCCAGAATTCCGAACATTCCTCCCCCACCGCTGCGAACGGCAATGCCCAGTCCGGTCTGGTAATAGGGGTGACTGAAGTCGAGCATCGCCTCCCTGTCGGAGGTAATGGTAATTGCGGCAATCGATGCGTCCAGGCTGTCGGTAGCAACGCCTTCGAGCAGGCCGTGCAGGTCGGTTTCGCGGAGCTCATAGTCGACACCGATTTCGGCGGCAACTTCTTTCCAGAGATCCATACTTATGCCTTCCCACTCTCCGTCGACTCGTTTCATCGAGAACGGGGGAGCCTCCTTTGTCCCGATAATCAGAGTCGGCCGGTTGTTGAGCATCGACGGCCCCGGCTGCGACTGTCCCCGAAGGAAGATTGCCGGAAGGATAAGGAAGATGAGAAAGGGAAGAAGCGTTAACGGTTTTCCGAACATGAAAGACATCTCGTATGTTTGACAGGTTTCGGGCGTACGACAAGATACAAGGCTTCCGAGAGAAAGGGATGGGGAATGATCTGCTTCTGCGGCGCAAACTGACGCTTCGTTCCGGCGACAGGAAACTGGTACTCCAGAAAAAACCGGTCGAGCGGACCGAGCACGTTCTGATGAAGGCGTTTCTCTGGGTATTGTATCTGCCGGAGTATAAGGATCTCATCGTCGAATACAATATCGGCGACCGTTACAAGCCGGATGTGATCTCGCTTGACGCCCATGGCGAGCCTCTGTTCTGGGGAGAGGCCGGAAAGGTCAACAGAGAAAAAATCGAATCGCTGGTCCGACGCTATCCCCGCACGCACATCGTCATTGCCAAGTGGTCGGTTCGGCTTCAGCCATATGTGGAGATTGTTGAGGCGATTCTGAAGAAGTACCCTCGCAAGGCTCCGTTCGATCTTTTGAATTTCCCCGCCGACGGAGCCGAACGATTTATTGAACCGAACGGAGAGATCAGGATTTCACGGGAGGAGATCGAGTGGGTGAGGATGGACGACAACATGACTGATCACTTCATTCATTAGAAATTAGAAAGGGGATCAACTCTCCCAAGTTGATCCCCTTCGGTTTGATACCGACCACCATGCCGATTATTGCAGAGGACTCTCCACCTCGATCCACACCGGGCCACCCTTCAGCATCCCTGCATCATTGTTGCCGCTGTTATCAGCGGCCGCCTCCCCGACACCATCATTCAACTGCCAGTATCCTACGAGTCCCGATTCAGTCCCTTGCAAACTTTTCTTCATCGTCGAATTGATTTCCTCAGCAGTACGGGCACGATTCCAGACGCGAACCTCATGCAGGATCCCATCAAAGAAGTGTGCCCCCTTGCCGGTTCCATTCGACTCCCGTGCTCCGATAAAGAAATCGGCAGTGGTTGAGACCGGCGATCCTTTGAGAGTCGACTCGGAATCCAGAACACCGTTGACATAAATCAGGAGCTTGTTTTCGGCAACATCCTGTACTGCGGCAATGTGATACCACTCGTTTACCTTGAGAATGGTTTTGCCTACCATCCCGGCTTCGTAGGAACGAACGTAGAACATCGGCTTTGAACTTTCAAAGCCCAGAAGGAAATCAAGTTCGCTGTTGTCCGGACCGTGACCCAGAACGGAATTCCAGCGATCCGCCCCTGACCGGAAAGTATGTGCGTACGCATAGAATTCGAGAGTGAAACCGGAACCGCTCAGATCCAGATCAGGTGAGTCGGGCACGACGACCATGTCATCCTTCCCGTCAAATTCAAGAGCTTCCGTTTTTCCGTCACCCCGAATCTGTATGTCGGCCGTAGAAAACGCTCCGGCACTGACCTGAACCTCAACAGAGGCTGAAGTGTAACCGGTTCTGGAAGCCAGAACAGTATATCTTGTCGGTATCACACTTGAGATACTGAAGCTCCCCTCGGCATCAGTGGTGACCGACTGCGTAGGAGGATTCGTCGTTACTGTGACTCCTGCTACCGGTTCGCCGTTAACGGCATCGGTAATTTTTCCTCGAATGCCACCGGTGGTAGACGGCTGAGTTGTGGTCTCATCATCTCCGCAAGAACTGAACAGGAACAGCGCAAAGATGGCTACGGGCAACATCCAGAGGCTGGATCCGATTAATCGTCTCGTCATAGTTTTGCCGGTTGTTATAATACGGTTGCTGGTGTTTGGGAAAGCAATCCCTGATTCTATCAGAGTCACCTGAACATGACAGAATTCTCACAAAGAAACAAAATCAAACATTCATAATAAAAAGAGAAGCGCCGATATCATGACCACATTCGCACAACTCTACGACTACTGCATGGCCAAGCCGGGAACGGTGGAAGATTATCCGTTCGGCGAAGAGACGCTGGTTTTCAAAGTCGGCGGCAAGATGTTTGCCCTGACCGGGATTGAGGCGCTTCCTCCACGTGTGAACCTGAAATGCGATCCGGAACGGGTACCGGAACTACGTGAACGGTACGAGGCGATACGGCCCGGCTATCACATGAACAAGAGCCACTGGAATACGGTGGTGCTGGACGGAACGATCCCCGAGCCTCTCATCTGCGAACTGATCGACCACTCCTATGAACTGGTCGTCGCCTCGCTGCCGGCAAAGGTCCGCAAAGAGCTCCCTTGAGGGAAATCTCCTCCCCGGTTTTTGATCGGATTGCATCCGATCTTGCCGGCACTGCAACTTTTCTTCGACACTACGGAACCTACCCATCGAAAGCAGCTATACAAGAATCCGAGCAGACTGAGCCTGAGGATATGCCGAACGGGACGAACAGAAAGGAACGAAGGGAACGGTTCATGCGATTGTATGAACCGCTTCGTCCGAGGCTGGCACGATTTGCCGCAGCCATGACCAACGACCGGGAAGAGGCCCGGGACCTGGTTGCCGAGACAACGCTGGCCGCCTACGAAGGGTTCGACGATCTGCGGGATGAACGGGCCTTCCTCTCCTGGCTCTTTACCATCGCCGGTCGTCTCTACAGGAAACGGGGTATCCGCGAGAAATATCACGGAGAATATCACGAAGAGCAGGTCCGGCGGATGCCCGACGCGGGAACGTCACCAGAGGTGTCCGCCGACGTTGCTCTCCTCCATGCCGCCCTTGAAAAGCTCCCCCCGGAACAACGCGAGGCGGTAATCCTTTTCGAGATCGCCGACATTCCGCTGAAGGAGATCTGCACAATTCAGGGGACGACCCTCTCCGGCGCAAAGTCACGTGTAACGCGCGGACGGAGAAGACTGGCACAGCTTCTGGGAGCAATCGATGAAGGAGAAGAACCGACCTCCGACGAACAGGCCTCCCAGGAACCACCGAAGAATCTTTTATACATGAATGCAGCATAGACCCATGGGCACGCAGAAACCATATCTCAACGACATGTTCGCCGAGGCGCGACGTGAGACTCCGGTGGTATCGGAGGACGAGATCAACACACTTCTCGATCGGGCGGACCTGCACGGCCGGCAGCGCATCACCGACGAGAAGCCCGGGAAGACCGGACAGAACCAACTTTCAAGAACAACACGAACTACCATTATGGGAAGCATAGCAGTATTGATGATAGGTGGACTCATCGGCGTCGGGACGTTCTTTACGAGTCCGAAGAGTGAAGTGAACCTTCAGCAGGGACCGGTAATGACCATCCTGCCGGAATCCCCGACGATCAGGTCGACCGCACCGGAAGCGGCTCCCCTTGCAGCGGGACCGGCGACGACACCTGCGGAGGGAACGACGTTGAGCGGAACCTTCCGGCCTGCGACCGAAGAGCAGATCGCCGGACGGGACAAGGAAAAGAACGGAATCGTTATCGATACCGACGACTCCGACGACGAGACCGGCCGGAAGATTTCCGAGGAGCTTCACAAGCTCATCGAGAACTACTGGGTGGACAAGATCAACGAGTACAAGCGTTTTATCGACCGCTCGATCTCCGCGAGCGACCGGACGGAGCTGGACCGCTTCCGCGTCCGCTGGAATGTGCTGGATAAAGATGACGAATCGAGCCTGAACTTCGGTCTCGGCATGGGGATGCACGCCCGGACAAACGACGGAACCGATGCCGCTCTGAATGCCGGGCTGGCGATGAAAAGGAAGAAGCACGGATCAGCCGACGTCTCACTCCATGCCGACTCGGACGGCAACAACGCAATGGAAATCGCAACCTCCGACGGGAACGGTAATCTCATCATGCGGTTCAATGCCGACAGCGAAGTCAGCATTGAGGGGGACGAAGGACAAGAGACCAAAGTCAAGAACCGGGTCATCATTATGGAGGGAGCGCAGAGTGCAGAGGTCGATCCGGAAGGACCGGAAGTATCCGACGGCAGCAAGCAGACCGTCCGCAAGGAGATCAGGATCAAGAGATTGAACAATGACTCCGAGGAAGTGGAGGAAGAGAAGATCGTGATCGAGAATGCGGAAGCGAAGAGCATGAAGATCGAAGTCAATGACGGAGAGATTCATCTGCAGCCGATGGTCGGTATGATCAAGTCGATGATCGAAGCCGAGGGGAGCGAGTCGTCCCGGATTCTCGTCGGCACGTGGGGAATCGCCGAACGGAACCGGGAGGCAATGGATGAACTGAAAGTCACGTTGAAGAAGGACATCGACAACTTCGTCTCGATGGTTCGGGAAAGACTTGTCGACATCGTTGAGCAGCACGGCGACGAAGTCCCGGAGGAGATGCGCCACCTACTGGCCGACAAAGCCGAGAACGCCGACCGGATGTTCGAATCCGGGGAGTTCATGAAGTCGGTGGAGCCTCTCTACGAGGTGATCTTCGAACCGATGATCATGCTCTACAACGGCTCTGATATCAGCGATGTCCTCTCCAGCACGATCGCCGAACCGGTGGCCGGCATCACGCTGGAGGCGAACTCCACGCTGAAGCAGAGCTACCCGAACCCGGCAGGGAGCAAGGCGACGATCGACTTCACGCTGCAGGAGGCAAGCCCGGCGACAACGCTCCGCCTCTTTGACGCAACCGGAAGCGAAGTCCGCCGGATCGACCTCGGATCGGTCGGCGCAGGAGACCACTCGGCACAGCTTGATGTGGCCGACCTGCAGACCGGAACCTATCTCTACCATCTGACGATCCAGACTTCGGACGGAGAGCAGGTCTTCTCGAAGAAGATGCAGGTGGTCAGGTAGGATTGACGAAGCGCGATTGACAATTGGCGAATGAAGCCCGGCGTTGGGAATCCGACGCCGGGCTTTTTATTGAGGAGAGCTTTTACTTCGGATGTGTTCAGGATGGATTGACAAAAGGCGATTGGCGATTGGCGATTGGCGATTGGCGATTGGCGATTGGCGATTGGCGATTGGCGAATATATGAAGCCCGGCATTGGTGGTTCGTTGCCGGGCTTTTATTGGGAATAATCTTCTACTTCGAACGTGCCGGACAGGATTGACAATCGGCGAATGAACGAAGTCCGGCATTGGGAATCCGATATTGAAGGTTTCTCTTGTACGGTCTTACATCTCCCTCATCCGCCGGGCCGTTACCGAGGGCCAGAGAATGAAGTAGCCGACGATAAGGGCCAGGGAAAGACCGATGATGCCGAGGTTGGCGACGACCGGCATGTCGGTGTAGCGGGTGACGAAGGATTCCAGGAATCCGGCAACGATGAGGAAGGGGATGAGGCCGATGA
>CBFGQN010000250.1:0-6365 GCA_965650895.1 uncultured Ignavibacteria bacterium
GGATGCCGATCTCGAACAGTCCTACATCTCGCGACTCGAACGCGGGGAAAAACAGCCCTGCCTGCGGACCATCCTGCTGCTCGAAGAACTGCTCGGCATGAAGCCGGGTGCCCTCGTTCGGGAAGCACGCAAGCTCCTCGATCCGCCATAGCGGAAAAAGCTGCGCGGCAGGCATGACGAACTCACGACTTCTTCGTACATTCATTTTGTACTTCATAGCACTTGTTGTTGATTGTGATTGGTTTTGGTCAACGTCCGTCGCAATGAGTCGAATACCCGGCGATACGGTGCAGACCTGTTGCCGGGTTTTCTTTTTTAAGTCCGTTTTCTCCATGCGCCACCAAGCCGCCGCATCCGTTCTTTATGCGCGGGGCGCGGCGAAGGTGCCAGCGGCGGGAGGAGAGAGGAGCCGTCAGCCCCGGCGACCGCAGGGAAGCGGGGCGAAAGGCGACGACGGACGACCAGAGCCAAGCCTTGGCCGCGAAGCGGGGCTTCCGGCACCACCATCACCGCCAGCTCCGTGCGCGCGGGGTGTGGGGGTTTGCCCTAGGCAATCGGCCACCGTGGGCAGTAGCCTGGAACTAACGGGCGATCCCTGCATCGTCTCCTGCCGGATGGTGGCAACAAAGCGGTCTGCCGCACCCCTTCCCCTACGAGAACAAAAAGGGCGGCCCGGACATCCGGACCGCCCGTTGTGATGAACTATCGCTACCCTGCGGGATCAGCGTTGCAGGATGATCTTTTCCGCGACCCGCCCGTTCAGGGTGCGCAGCTCCACCAGATACGTTCCTGACGGCAAGTCTGTCCCCGAAAACTCTACCGCGTAACGGCCCGACGGATAGAACTCCTTCCCGATCAGGGAGCGGACTTCCCGACCGTACGCATCATAGACCGTCAGCGTCACATGCTCGTCCCGGCCCACCGAGAACCGTATCTCCGTCTCCCCGGTGAACGGGTTCGGCTGCGCCGCGATCCGCAATCCTGCCTCCGCATCCCCCGCCAGTCGTCGCACACCCTTTGCCGCCAACGGATTGGCGATCCATCCGGCGACTTCCGCCACCGGGTAGAGGCAATCATGCGCCACACTCTCCGACGGGAACGACGGCGAGCCGAAGCGCAGGCGAACATAATAGGTGCCGGACAGCAGGTCCAGCGTCCGCTCGATCTGCACCGCGCTTTCATCCTCGGCAGCCGAGACCGTGAGCGAATCAAGCTCCGCCACGACGTTTCCGGTCACCGAATCGACAAGCTCCACGATCAGGTCCACACGCTCACCGGCAGCGAGGGCCGAGTCGCCGTGAAAGCCAGCAAAGAGACGACAGCCGACCGTCACGCTGTCCGAGGTCGCAAAACCGTCGGTCCGGAAGAGACCGGCGACCTGAGTGATGCTGTCGGTCATTGCAAGGGTTGAATCGCGCCCGACCATCGGCAGTCCTGCGGCGTTGTGCGCGTCGGCAAACCACGGATCGTAGAAGAGAACATGGAAACCGGTGCCGGAAGAATCATCGATCCGGAAGCGGACATCCCGTCCTGTGGCCGCATAGCCGACCGGGCGTGCGTGCTTGGCGAAGAACTGACGTGATGTGCGCAGCGTCGAGTCTCCCCCGCCGATCCCGGTGGCCTGATAGAGGACCGCGAAGCGGGGCCAGCTCTGGTCCACGTTCGCGGCGATGTTCGGATGCTGTCCGCCGTAGCTGTACTGCTGCGGCCAGCCGCTGCGGAACGACGACTGCCCCCAGTTGACCTGCGCGTGCCACAGGTCCGGCGGCACCTCCGGTATCTGGTAGCCGATCCCGTACTGGATGTGCCCCTGCCCCATCGTCGAGGTGTCCTGCTCGCCGAGCACCGCCGTCTGCGGGAACAACTCTCCCGGCGGCCAGATGTTGACCGAGTCATCCTCCAGGGCGAAGTACGTCGCCCGGTTCCACAATCCGGTCGAAGGAGTCGAGGAGGTTTGCAAGCTCTGGAACTGCAAGGTGTGGAAGGCGAAGATGTCCTCCTCCCAGACCACGCCTTCCCGCCGGGTGCCGTTGAAGGTATACTGCGAGATGTCGATCGACGGATAGTAGGCCGTGCCGGAGCCGGGGGTCATGTTGATCGGCAGCGGGTAGACCTCGGTCATCGCGTCGGTCGGCGTGTGCTGAAGACGCTGGTAGAGAATGTCGTTGCTGTGCCGCCAGACGATCGCAAGGGTTGAATCTCCACCGCCGAAGGGCGTCCACGGGGGGACGCTCGGGTAGCTCCCCTTCCCGCCGTTGGTCTGGGAATAGACCCAACTGATCGAATCGCGGGCCGAGAATGCCGGGTTGAATGCCGGTCCGGTCCAGGTGGTGAAGTCCTTCGGAAAGAGCCGTCCGACGATGCCGATGATTGAATCGGACCAGGCAACCATAACGCTGCCGTGCGTGAAGCCGACGACCGGGGTCCCCCACTTCTCGGCATTGATGCCGCTGTGCCAGTCGACCGTCCGCAGGGGGGAGGCTTCCCATGTGTAGAGGGGAAGGGGAGGTTGTCCGGGGGGATTGACGACGCCGACATAATCATCGACGAGGATGTTGCGGATGACGACCTCGCGGTCTCCGGGGAAGGTCAGTTGTGCCGGATGGCACGTCCAAATCGCCGATAACCAGGTCTTCAATCCCTGTCGGCGAAGCGTGAAGGAGGGGAAACGGTTATCGGTGCGGATCGTGTCTCCGGCGAAGAGAGGATCGGAGAGGACGAATTCGCCGGGAATCCAGATGATCGGCCCGGTGCTGTCTGCCATCGGGTAGGAGAGGCGCATGACGACGATGGAGTCGAGTCCGCCGCCGCCGTTCTTCCGCGTGGTCCCGACCACGCTATAATAGCGGAATTTGTCCCAAATCAGCTTCCGCTGTCCCGGCCAGCGGAGATCACCAGCGATCAGACTGGTGTCTGGCGTCGGGAAACTGACTTCGATAAGGGACGCAGAACCCGGCGAAAGCAGGAGCTGACATACGGAATCGGATGAAATCACCGTGTCCAGCACATGCCGGGGGCCGAGAAGCGGGATCGTATCGTTGGTCGGCAAAATCTCCCGCACCCGGATCAGCGGGTACTGGGTGGTGTCCGGATGTTTGAGGTTCCAGCGGATGCGCAGCAGCCGCGAGGAGGCCAGCGAGTCCATTTTCCGCCCCCGCGCTGTGGTGTCGCTGATCCACTCGGGCCGCTGGAACGTCCTCCTGTTGACAAAAAGTGCGTAATGCCGATCCTTCAGCGGATCGTAGACCCCGCCGGTCGAATCGGTCACCTTGTCGAAGAGGCCGACCTCGACGAACGTCGCCCATGCGGAATCCTTCGCACCGGTCAGCGGATGCTCGGCGGTCACCTCCTGAATGATCTCCTCCGGCTTGAAGGGGCGGGACTTGAAGTCGATCATCTTCGGACGGGCGGTGTCCAGCGGCCACGGGGCGGTGTAGTGGACCGAATAGGCGTCGCGCCATGTCAGCCGCATCATGAAATTCCCGAGTTCCTTCATCCGGGCGTTGACCCGCTTCATCGCCCGGATCCGTGTATTGAAGCCGACGTAGAGGTCCGGGATCGTGTGGCGGGGAACCCACTGCTTGTACCATCGGGCGTGAAACGGATAGTCCATCACGTTCCCGGTCGTATCCCCCGTCGACATGATGTTCCAGGCTGACGTTCCCATCGGGGCAAGGCCGACTTCCGGTCTGCCGTGCCTGTCTCCGGGATGCTGACCGATGGTGTCGGATGTTCCCCAAACGAGTGTGTCGTTAAAGATGGGCGTTGGAGGCTGGCGGTGTGCCAGAAGCACCCGGCTGCTGGCCAGTCCCCAGTAGGCCATCCCCTTGCTGCCGTAGGCCAGACCGAGGTTTGCCAGTTCCTTGAACTCCGCCTCGGTCGGGATATGGCCGATCAGCGTGTCGATGGTGTAGAGATTCTTCTGTCCGGCCTGCTCTCGCGGGATACGTATCGAGTCGGGGAGATAGACGACACGCAGATCGACCCCGCCGCCGATGTTGACGATCTGGAAGAGACGGCGTCCGGTCGCCCGCGAGACCCGGGCGGCGTTGCCGAGTTCGGTCAGGAGACCGGCATATAACCGGTTGTCGACTGTGGCGATATGGTCGAGGCTGTCAAGGTTCGGCATGTAGCGACCGATGACCACCTGCTGCAAATGTCGTTCGTAGCGTTCGACGCCGTCCGGCGAATCCAGGTCAAGCTCGTCGAGGTGGAAGCGTCCGCCGTTCTCTTCCCGGATGCTGGGGATTTCGGTGTGGTCGTTGTCGTAGAGGTCGAGCGTTGTGACCGAATCTCCCTCAATCTTCGGCACCTCCCAGAGATAGGTCTCGACCGAGACGTACTTCGGCGTGGTCAGGTGGTGCCAGTGGAAGTACGGACCCCAGTCGTACTGCGCACTGAAGCTACCGAGCGAGTCCCGCTCCCCCGCCCCCCCGCCCGGACGGGGAACATTGAACGTATCGCGGAGGGTGCGGATCTGGAACTCCCGCCCGACGAACTGTGTCGGGTTCAATTCCTCGGCGACATAGACGCCGAAGACGCCCCGGCGAAGCGAGTCCTGCGGGACGTTGTAGTCGGAAGAACCGTAGAGAACGCGGCGGACAAGGTCCACGATCTTCTGTTTGGCGGCGAGGGCAGCCGCATCGGTGTTGTAGAGGAACTGCGCCTTCGCGTTTCTGAGCATGACGCACCTGAGGGCGACCGGCTCCCCTCCGAGCCACGTGACACGGACATCGAAGCGGCGGGAAGCATCGCCGATACTGGAGCTTGCCGGTCCGAACTTCCCGTTTGCCAGCCAGAGCATGTGGAGCGGGGAGACGAAATCCTGATATTTATCAAACGGATCATTTCCTTGGGGTTTGAGATCGGCCTTGGTGATATAGTACCGCCTGATGAGGAAGGAGGTATCGACGGCAGAGGTCGGAAAACTGCTCAACCCTGCATGGAAGGAGAAACCGGCGGGCACCTCGTAGATGACTTCAACCTTGAAGAGAGAATCGGAATCAGCCGATGTTCCCCCGGCAAACAGGTGCCCTCTGACAACAAGGTAGTCATTGGTCTCTCCCTGATTCTCCCGAATCCATCGGGTGGCATCCTGCAAGCTGTCGTTCGATCTGTAGACCTGTCGCAGGTCTTCGGGCCACCGGTTGAAGGCCATCTCCTGCGCGACGACTGTGCCGGAGGTCGTGTTTGAGCTGTCGTACCGCATCTCGGATTCAGTTGAGTCCGCGTCGTCACGCTCAAACGGGTTCGTAATCTTTTCTCCTCCGTCCTTTGCATGGAATCGGAACGGAAAGTACGGCGACTGCACTGAGTCGAAAGGATAGAACTGTAGCTCACGCGCCGCACCGATCACGTCAGGACTCTCCCCTGTCGCCGTACTGAAGACCAGCCGGTCGCCACCTGCCACGTCCGCGCTCCACAACAACGTGTCGAACCGGTGCAGCCCGCGAATTGAATCGGCGGCCCGCAGTTCCGCGCTGTCGATACTTCGCACCGTGTCGGCGAAAAAGCTCGTGAAATACATGTCGATCCCCATCGCGTCGAGGAAGTCCCACAAGTCGGCCACCTGATCCGATGGCGGCATGAACTGCCAGCCTCCCCAGGCACCGATCATGAAGGTGGTATCCGGCCAGTTCCAGAGCCGGACCAGCGGCGGGGCGACAAGCGTCCCGGTGTCGGCCCCGACACCCCAGCCGGTCTGGGCATATGCCGAAGGAGAGCTTGAGAGGAAAAGGCAATGCAGCCCGGCAAGAATCACCGCCTTTTGCATTGTAGGCAATAGCCGTCTTCGTACATTCGTTGTGTACTTCATAGTGCTCGTTGTTGATGTGAAGATTGATGGTTGATTTGAGTCGTCATCCGTCGCAATGAGCCAAATACCTGACGATGCGGTGGGTCAGACCAATTCGTCGGGTTTTCTTTTATTGGGTCCGTTTTTACTGTTTGACGACCCGCGTGGTCGCCAGCAGTTTTCCATTCTTATCGTAGATCGCCAGCAGATACGTTCCAGCACTTACGCCACTACATTGCCAGATCGCTTCTCCTCTCCATGCCTCCACAGCTCCGCTGGTCATCTCTCGTCCGTTGTCGTCATAGACTACCATCAGCGATGGTAGCCTCTTCAAGTCTCCACGCCATGCAATGTGCAGTTCATCGATCACCGGGTTCGGCCACACATGCAATGCTGCTGAATGTTCGTCCGTACCAACTGTCCACACACTCAATGTCGTGTCATCGTTCGGGATATAGGCACCCCCTTCCAGAAGGACCACGATCCCCTCGTCGTTATCGCCCCATCTCGGGTTACCGGTCAGGTAGCAATCCCAGCCCGTTCCTGTACAGTTCTCGACAATGGCATCCAC
>CBFGQN010000251.1:0-6351 GCA_965650895.1 uncultured Ignavibacteria bacterium
GAATCCGGGGGGGAACGGACCGAAGACGCCGGACTATCAGCCGGACGGTTTTATCGATCCGGCCGACAGTGCTCTGTTCGCCGGATTTACCAAGCTCGATTTCCTCTGGTCGCTGACCCGGGCGGACTGATCCGCTCCCGTTTCGATATGGGAGGAGGGAAAAATCCGGAACTGCGGAAGGAATGTATACCTGCAATAATGAATCGGCGAGGAGACTCCTGCAGTCCCCTCGCCGATTCCGTTTCCTCACCGACACGTGCCGTTCAAGTGGCCGGTGAGTCTTTATCGACCGATATGGTCATATCTCCTTAATCGGTTATGACGACCTGGGTCGTCTGTCCGCTCTTGCCGTCGCGTACCGTGATGTGGTAGACGCCGGCCGGCCATCCGGCCGTTTTGATCGATACGTCATTCTCTCCGGCGGCAAGCGTCCGTCGTTGCACGACCACTTCTTCGCCGAGACTGTTGGTGACCGTAATCGTTGCGGTCATCTCTGCAGTGGTTGCAACCGCCACGGTCAGCCGGTCCCCTTCACGCGCCGGATTCGGAAGAATCGAGACGGCACTCAGCGCAGTCTCTCCGACAACCGGAGCATCTGCAGCGTTCGTGAGGGAGGGAGTCTCCTTCGGCACCTGGCAGCGGCAGACTTCCGTACCCCAGTCGCGGTCGGTCTCCGTCGAGGTCTGTTCCTCGTAGTTATTGATGGAATTGACCTCGTCCTCAACGCATTCCCACGGATCGGTTTCCGTATACTCCACCGGATAGTCCCTATTGCAGCCGGAGCTTCCGCGGGTATCGGTTCTGATCAGATACATGTCCTGCGGGTCCGGAGTCGGGGCTCCCTCAAGGTTGCTCTGCGAGAGGCCGCAGACGACGAACCCGTCGAGATGACCCAGATTGTCCCTGTAGACGGGATAGGTGGACCAGCCGTCGTCGGTCCCGTCACCCCCATAGGTCGTTCTGACGATGCCGCTCGGCGTCAGGGTCGGCCTGAGGCTGAGCAAATAGGCATCGTTGGAGCCGTTGACATCGGTGATGCCGGTCATGATCAGATCGTATTGCCGGTTCAGACCCAGCGCTCCCGGCAGCTCGCGGATCGTGCGGGCGCGATCGGTGACGTTCATATCCGGATTGACGCCGTCGATCAATATCTGCGTTATCGGATCGCACGGGTTGCCGTCGTTGAGCTTGACGACGAAGTTGTCGATCCCGACGGTTCCGTCCGGATCCAGAATCGATCCGTATCCGGCCACGACAACGTTCGGGAACCCGAGTGACGACCCGGTCTCGTCCGGGTTCTGAAGCTCGATCACCGAGTAGAATCCGTCGTCGGCACCGTTGACGCCGAACTCTGCAGAGTTCTGCGCCGAAGTCGGTCCGGGATTGATGCTCCCGTCATCGCCGCTGACCCGGATGACGTATCCCTGCAGACCTCCTTCCAGATTCCGTTCTCCCACCGCAACGATGTCTCCCGTCGACGTTCCGTTGATGCCGGAGGAGGCCGCTTCGGTCAGACTGAAGAGCCATTCGTCCGGATTGGCTTCCGGATCGTTGTAGATCGCATCCCAGATGAGCGTCCCGTTGCGCTGGGTACGGAAGAGGTATCCGTCAATCGATCCCGAAGGCGTGCTGCTCGATTCTCCCGAAACGACGATGTCGCCCGGCGCGGTTGCCGGTTCGATGTCCGGATTGCCGGTCTGCGCCTCGATCAGATCGAAGCCCAGTTCCGTCCCGTCCTCGCTTCCGTATGTCTGCGTCCAGCGGATCGAACCCATGCAGTCGATCTCCATCAGGAATGCCTGAATGTCCCCACTTTCGGTGGTGGCCCATCCGGTAAGGATAAATCCTGCCTCTTCCTCGACTTCGATAATGCTGAATCCTACGTCGTCCAGATTGTTTCCGGTGATGTCGTATGTCTTCTCCCAGTATGCCCGTCCGCAGTTGTCGGTGCGGACCACATAGACGTCCGATGTGCTGCAGTCGTCGCTGACGGAGTAGGATGTTCCCACGGCGATATAACCGCCGACGAACTCTTCCTGTCCGCACGTGCCGGTGACCGGTATGACGCGGAAGCGCCCGTCCTCCTCGCACCAGTCGGCGCCGTATACCCACTCCCATCGCTGGGCTTGGGCGGTCTCCGTTCCGGCTATCCAGAACAGACCGGTAACGGCCATGATTGTGCCGGCAAGTATTGTCCTCACAAGTTTCGTACTCCTTTTCATAAGGTTCTCCTGAATGGATCTGTGAAAGTTCGGCAAGGTTGTTATGGGGGGCTTCTCCTCCGGAACCCGTTCCGGCCATACGGTCGAGTGGCGGTTCCATGACCACAGGAACACACAGCCGGAGCTTGTGATGGAAAAACCCTATGATACCCTGCACATTGGTTGTGCTGTTCTGTCTTACGTCGTTCTCAGGTACACCTCCTCTTCCAACAGTCTGTTTGTCTGTGCGGGCCTTTGTCGCGCGAGTCTGCTTGTCGATTGGAGTCGGCTGAATATCATATCTGAATTATCTGAAGCGGCGAACGGGACCGTCCACCCGTATCGTCTGCATTTCATGCATTGATGTCCCCCCGGTCAATTCTTCCGTCCCCTGATCCGTTCTCTCTTCCCCGAATGAAAGGTTGATGCCGGATCCCTCCGGACATCCCTCTTCGCACGGAACTCCGCTGCCGCCGGAACATTCCGACGGGATGCCGGCAAGTTCGGTGATGATGTGTGCTCCCGGCGAACAGACCACCTGATAGCGGCGTCGACACCAGGCACCATCGCACGGAGTGAACGTCGTGGCGGTCTCGCTGCCGAGGCGGTTCGCACAGGCGGTGGTCAACACGTCGATTGAGTCAGTTGCCGTGGTGGAGCCGGCGCAGGGAAGATGACCGAGCAGGATTCCCTGTTCGATCACTGCCGGAGAGACGATGTCGAGAATCCGGCTGAGGGGGAGGGCATCAATCCCGTCACAATCTCCCGAGAAGGTCATGCCCCCGACGTCGATCACGATGTCCGGTCTGCCGTCCGGCATCAGCCAGATACAGACTTCATTGTGGGATTGACAGCCGGAATTGTCGAATGTGTTGAGTGTGCCTTCCGGTACCCCGCTCCCGGTGAAACCGCCGTTTCCGGAAAGGGGTACCGTCACGGTAAAGCCGGCCACAAGCTGAGCTCCGGGCTCAGTCGGGTGAGAAGAACAGGGAGTGGACTGGGAAAAACTTTCCGTTGCGAACAGCATCCACGCACAAAGAGACGGCAGGAGGAATCTCATCACGTTCTTCATAAAACCGTTCGGTTAGAATACTCTGCAAGAGGTACCGCCACTGCGATACCACAGTGTGGATGGAGGTTGTGTCGATTGTGCCACCCATTGACCGCAGGCAATATACTCTCCCCCGATTCCCCCCTCAATCGGGGATAACCCTGAATTCGACGCTGACTTTGTCAGCAATAGAACAAGGGCTGTCAGGATCCGGGCCGCTCGGAGAGACGGAGGTGCCGAGGCGACTACGTCGGGAAAAGGCGGGGAGTGATGTAGCGTGCGAAGACTTCCTTCAGATTCTGTACGCCGATCTTCCGGTAGATCGCCTTGACGTGGGATTCGACGGTCTTTACCGAGATAAAGAGACAGGAGGCGATCTCACTGTAGCTGTAGGCCAGCACAAGAAGCATCAGGATCTCCTTCTCCCGCTCCGACAGACGGGCGTTGTCGCCGATGCGGGTGACGAGGTCGCGGAAGAGCACGTCCTCCGGGTGGACCATGCGGTGCCGGGCGATGTGGTCGGACAGGATGAAGAGAAAGAAGGGGCGGAGCTCTTCCATCAGGGTGATCGTCTGCGGAGAGATCGGCGGATTCTCCCGCCTGCTGAACAGAAGAATCGTTCCGATATACGATCCGGTCGTCTGGTAGTAGTAGTCAAATCCTGTCGGTTCGCGATAGTCCTCTGCCGGAAAACCGTTCCGGACCCCCTCCTCGTACAGCTTCTCCCATCTCCGTTGTCCCTCGGTATCGTGTACGACCGAGATCTTCTTCTCTTTCTTTCTGTGGGAAAAGACCGATTGTCTGTGGACCTGGCCGGGACGGTTTGTCGTCGGGTTGATCAGGTCGAGCGTCGTGCGGATGTTCAGGGCGACATGATCGACATCGTCGAAGAGCTCGCAGAGGAGTCGCTTGAACGTCCGTCCCCACTCCACCGTGTCGGCGCTGACCGGGAGACGATTCAGGAAGGCGAGAGTCCGGCGGTTCAGAAGAGGGGGAAGGGCCTCCTGCTTCCCGTTCGTTCCGTTGGTCTCTGCCGGTGTCTGTGCGGATTCTTCTCCGGTCTGCTCACCCGGATCGGAAATGCCGTGCTCGGCCAGGAGTCCCCGAAGACCAAGTTTCTGGTAGGATTGCAATCGACGGTAGACGGTCCGTTCGGAGAGACCGAAGTGCCGGGAGATCTCCCTGATGCTTTGCGAAGGATTCTCTTTGATGTGAAGCAGGAGGAGCAGAATATGCTCGACCGACTTTCCCCGACATGCGAAGAGAGCCGCGCGGAGTTCCTCGGAACTCCCCGGAATTTCCGGACGTTTTCGACCAGCCATGAAAACCTGTTCTCTGTTGGGTTCGGCATCTCCGTCACCTGGGAAGGTGGTGCCGGCGATGCCCGGATGAAAGTACGAATATGTCTTTCACACGCAAACATACGGAAGTGCGGGAGGATTCCGGGAGTGGGGGATCACCCTGACATCAGTTGCGGCAGGGGATAGAAGAAAAGGGGAGGGAATGTCGGTGCCGCCTTCCCTCTCTATCCCATATCCGCGATCCTCGTAACTTCCCCCATGAAAGTCTATGTGGAAGGTGACAAAATCGTATCGGTCGATTCCTCGGAAACGAGTCGACTCTTTCTGAACGGAAAGGAGATGTCGCTGCCGTCGCAGGCACGGATCCTCCCCGGCTTCGTCGACACACACTGCCATCTGATCGGTCCGGGACAGATGGCCGAACGGGTCGATCTGCGGGGAGCCGGTTCGGCCGCAGAGTGTCTGCGACTGGTCGAAAAAGAAGCTGCGGGGAGATCGCCGGGGGAGTGGATCTCCGGCTTCGGCTGGAATCAGCAGGGATGGGATGATACCGACAAACTCCATCGTTCCGGACTCGACCGCGTTGCCCCACGCAATCCCGTCGTTCTCTACCGGATCGACACCCACGCCGTCTGGGCGAACAGCGCGGCCCTGCATGCGGCCGGGTTCGACCGGAGCACGAGGATCGAAGGGGGAGAGGTGCTGTCGGATGAGAGTGGAGAACCGTCCGGTATCGTCATCGATCAGGGGGTGAAGTTGCTGGAGCGGGCCATGCCGGAGACGACGCCGGAGGAGATCGCCCGCTGGTACCGCTACGGCGTGGAGGAATGTCTCCGCTACGGCATCACCGAGGTCCATGATATGACCGTCCATCCCGACTGGCTGGAGCCGATGACCCGTCTGGCCGAATCCGGGGGGATGAAGATCCGATGTCGGATGTTCCTCGACGGCGTAGAGGAACGCTGGAAAGCCGTCCCGAAGCCCGGACGACTCGCGCCGAACCTGCAGGCCGTCGGCGTCAAGTTCTTCTCCGACGGAGCGCTCGGTTCGCGGGGAGCCTTCCTGCTGGAACCCTACAGCGACGCACCGGAGACCCGGGGCGTTCGGGTCATGACTGCCGATGAGATCGTTGCCGCCTCACGCGAACCGCTCGACGCCGACTACGGCATCGCCGTCCACGCCATCGGCGATGGGGCGAACCGGCTGGTGCTGGACGCATACGAACGACTCCGGCGGGACTATCCCGACGGACTCCTGCGGATCGAGCATGCCCAGATCGTCCACCCGGACGACGTCCCCCGCTTCGCCGCGCTCGACGTGATCCCGATGATCCAGCCGACACACTGCACAAGCGACGCGGAGATGGCCGAGGCCCGTCTCGGTCCGGAGCGATGCTCCTACGCCTACGGCTGGCGGAACCTGCGCGACCACGGTCTGCCCCTCCCCGGCGGCTCCGACTTCCCGATCGAATCGCCCGACCCCCTTGCCGGACTCCGTGCCTTCGTCACACGCCGGAGCAGGCTGGGGGCGTGGCATCCGGAGCAGGCGATCTCGCAGGAGGATGCGCTGCGGGCCTACACCGAGTGGGCCCCCCTCGCCCTGCCGAACGGAGCAAACCGCGGCCGCCTTCAGCCGGGATACGACGCCGATCTGGTGGTGTTGGACGGGGACCCGTTTGACGAGGGGACGCGGGTTGTGGTGACGGTGGTGGGGGGGGTGGTGAGGTATCGGGGATAGACCGCAGATGGCGCAGATCGGACGGATGTTCGCAGATCGGCGCATCTTTTCTTTTATCACT
>CBFGQN010000252.1:0-6348 GCA_965650895.1 uncultured Ignavibacteria bacterium
TCGTCGGGAGGGGCTGCGGTATCAGAACGGGGGCGTGCTGTTGGGGGATGCCGCTCTGATCACCGGAGTATCGGATCCTACAGGACATCCCGACCATCGGTATAACCATCTCTATATGGGGTTCTGTACGCACTTCTTCGGAGAAGGAGGGTGGCGGCGGGTGACTGTCTACGAAGATATGAACGCCCATCCATACTTGAGTCCGCGCATGCCGATTCATGGTATCGGCTACGATCCGAACGCCGATCTGATAGCCGTCTCCTTCTACGAACTGTTCGGCGGCAACGGCAGATCAAGCTTTGCATTCGTCTCTCCGTCGGACACCGTCATTACCACGGCATACTACTCTCCTCCACCCTGGCCGCTGCGGCAGATCTTCCCGCTCGATTCCGGCAGTGTGCTGCTGATCGGCGATGAGGGGCGGGGACGCATTGTCGAGGTCAACCGCGGTTGGTCGGATGTGGTCTGGCCGTTGGACCCGCCCTATCAATCGACCCGCTATCATCGGCTCCACGGGTTCCTTCTCCTTCGTGAATCGGTACGTCCCGGCATGAGTTCCCGTCGACTCGATCTCCTTTCAATTGACGGCGGCATTATTGACTCTGCAATCTTCGAGGGCATTCCGGATTCGGCAGGCTTCTTCCTCGTGCAGAATCCGGACGACAGCTCATTCCATCTTCTCTATGGCGGCTCCGGCGGTGTTCGGTATACCCACCTCGACCGGCACCTTCGGGTTGTTCCCGACGGTCAGGGACGACCGGAGTTCGATCTCCGGATCAGCGACGGCTCCGGTGTCGTCGGTTCTCCCGCCGGTGTTCTCAGGAACGATTCGCTCTTCTTTGTCTGGCTGGACGAAGACCAACAGGTCTACGCGAACAGGATGCCGATAACCCGGGTATCCGATCCTTCGCTTGTCGATATCGGTGGCAATCGACTTCATATCTATCCCGGCTCCGCCCGCGATGTTATCGTTCTCTCTCTGCCCATGACAGGAGAGCATGACGTCATCGTTGAGTGCTTTGATCCGGTCGGGAAGGCCGGTTCGGTCCGGATCATTCAACAGCTCAGCGATACTGTTCTGGTCGACATCTCCGGTCTTTCACGCAGTCTCTGGCTTATGCGGGCCACTGTCGGCGACCGGACGTTCTTCGGCAAATTTCTGGTCTTCCGGTAGAAAAAGCGGATATTGAACGGACTCCGGTCGTTTGGTGCCGGAGGGAAGCATCATCAATATTCATCGGGGAGCCGGATCAATGTCGCAGACAACTTCTTCTCCTTCTTCACATCCGCACATTCTCATCGTCGGTGCCGGTCTGATGGGACCGGCTGCGGCATTCAACGCGCTGAACGACCCGGCGGTCGGTCGGGTGACGCTGGTCGATCTGGATCAGGGGAAGCTGGATCGGGCGTATGAGGAGATGTCCCGTCGGGAAATTCACGGCGGTGAGGAGTCTCCTCTGTCGGAGCGCTTTCACATTCGTCGGCACGATCTCTCAGATCACAGTGGAACGGTCAACCTGTTCCGCGATGCCGATGTCGTCCTGACGGCCCTTCCCTGGCGTGCCGTCGTCCCCTCCGTTCGCGCGGCTCTGGAGGCGGGTGTGCCGCTGGTCGACCTGGCGATTCCTGATGACGACGAGATGGCCGAGCTCCGGCAGGAAACCGAAGAGAAGGGGGGCTTCATCCTTCTCGGATGCGGACTGGAACCGGGGCTGACCGAGATCGAGGCCCGTCGGCTTGCCGGGCGGCTGGATGAGGTTCACGGCTTCGACATCATGGTCGGCGGCATCCCCGAAACTCCTTCCGGTCCGCTCGGCTACCGGATCGTCTTCGGCGGCGATCAACTCCCCCTGCGCTCCATCCCGGCCCTCGTCTTCATCGACGGAGAGCGGAAGATCATGGACCGGTATTCCGGGGAGAGTCGTACCGAATTTGCCGGCGTCGGGAGGGTGGAGGCGTGGCACGAGGGGATCATCCCCTGGCTCCTGGATCAGCCGGAGATGACCGGATTGCGTCACGGACAACAGCGGACGATCCGCTGGCCCGGCTATGCGGGGAAGGCCCGCGCGCTGAACGAACTCGGATTGCTCGGAACCGAGCCGATACGGGTCGGCGATGTTTCGGTTGTCCCGAAAGATCTGGTCGACACGCTTCTGCGTCCGCACGTGACGATGCGGGAGGAAGATCGGGATATCACTCTCTTTCGCGTGGAGGTAAGCGGTCTGAAGGATGGAGAAGAGATAACGTTGAAGACCGAGATGATCGATCGCTACGACGAGGAGACCGGTTTCACCTCGATGGCCCGGACCACCGCCTTCACCGGCGCGATCCTTGCCCGGATGATCTCTTCCGGAGAACTCTCCGCCGTCGGACTCCGGACGCCGGATGAACTGGTGACCGGCGGAGCGTATGAACGGATGATCGAAGAACTTGCAAAGGAGAACGTCCGGTTCCGGACCTGTTCATACAGCGCCGAGGTGCGAAACTTCATGGACACGGAGGGGAAGCTGAAGACCCTGCCGTCGAAGCGTTCGAAGCGTGATCCGGTGCTCCACTATCTCTCCACCTTCTTCGATCCGGCTGTCGAATACAGTGAGAGCGAAGTCAACCGGATACTGAACGGACTTCACAACTTCAACGATGCCGCCTGGTTGCGCCGGAAACTGGTCGACGGAGGATGGTACGAGCGGGAGAACACCGGGGAGCGATACAGGGGCAGGATGGAATCAATGAAAAATGAAACCTGAAAAACGCAAAATGGTATCATCGTAGGGGAGCAAATCTTGCCCACAAACTCCATTCCGCCGGAACCTCTACGTCCCCGCCGCCAGGGCACGCTCCACCATCATCGAGCCGAGTCTTGCCAGATCCTGAAGTGTTGTGAAGCGGACGGGCTGGTCGACAGAGAGAACGAGGCCGTGGGATGAGAAGAGAATCAGGGGGACTTCTTCCCGCCGTTCATCCCGTACCCATTCAAGCAGAAAGGCTTCGGCGGTAACGTCCAGCAGCAGGGGAGGGTCCTCCTCTTCTGAGGCCAGAACCACAAAGTGCTCCTGAAACTCCAGACTTCCGAACGCAAAGGGTACCACTCCTTCCGGAGCATCGTCGCCGAATCGTCCTTCGGCCATCCGCCAGAGAACTTCGGCCCGCATCTCTTCCGGCGTCAGCTCTTCGTCAATGTCGCCGATCCCGGCTCCGCGCGGCACATATCCGATCAGCACGCCCCCTTTCTCCAGCAGGATTTCCTTACACCTCCAGCGCGACAGCGGACGTCCCTGAGGATCGCGACCGGCAACGATCATCTCCCAGGCCACCCCCGACCGCGTCTCTCCCGTGATCCGGATTGCCGGACCCTCCAGTTCTATTCCCTCGATCTTCCAGCCGGCCTCCCGGGCAGGGGGAGTGAACTCCCGCAGCAGTCGATGGTGCTTCCGTCGGGTAAACATCTTCGCCACCATACTGGCTCCCACGATCAGCAGAATAAACGTTGCCAGAAGAATATCAAATGCCGTCATATAAATGCCCTCTCCTCTTCTCTCGTGTGTGTGTGTGAAGATACGGGATTCGGGAGGCTTTTTTTCTGTCGTCCGAACGAAGATAACGCGGTCGACATCGTTTGAAGGTGCTGAATACCCGGAAGGAAAATTCAGGAAAGGAGATGAAGCAAGATATCCGCGTAAGATGTCCGGGGGCCTCCGCTGCAGCGGAGGCCCCCGGACAATCGGTCAATGTTCATCTTCGTGTTCTTCTCCCTCTTCCCCTCCCTGCCCTCCCGGTTCCGCTGCGACGGTTCCGGAACGTATCTCGCTGTGCCGAACCTGTCCTCCCAGATTCGATGTGCGGGCAACCAGAACGCTGACGATGATTCCCAGGATCAGCACCCCGATTGCCGCCCCCTGTCCGGTCGACTTCCTTCGGGCGCTGATCAGCAAGGCCAGCAGTGCGGCTGCGGCCAGAACTTCCAGTCCGATAAACGTCAGCTCGGCCGACTCCTCATGTTCGTGAATAACCTCGTGCGGGACGCCAAGTTCCTCGACGACTTCCTCGGCCGACTCGCCGGTCAGGAAGACCGGAATCGCCAGCAGACCTCCGGCAAGAATCATGATCAGTCCCAGTGTCCGGATGTCATGGTTCTTCCGAAGCAATGCCCAGGCAAGAATCAGAACGCCGAGGATCGTTGTGACGACGACGGCGTGTGTGAAAACGATGTGAAAATGGACTGCACTCATATCGGATTATGATTGTGTTGAGTAAAAGGAGAAGCCGTGCGAATCGTTCTGTCCGGCATGTTCACGGACTCGCCTCCGTTCGCCGCCGATGAAATTCTCCGACCACGTCTCTCTAACCTTCCTGCGTACTATCCTCGATCGTAAAGCCTACCTTGATCGTCACCTGCCAGTGAGCGATGCTTCCGTTCTCGATATGCCCTCTGGTCTCCAGCACTTCAAACCAGCGCATGTTCTTGACGGTTTTTCCGGCCCGCGCGATGGCATTCGCGATGGCCTCCTCCACTCCGTCCGGTGACGACCCGGTCAGCTCGATGTGCTTATAGACATGATCCGCCATATTCCTATTCCTCCGAATTTCTGAAAATGCAAGGATTATCGACGGAGAAAGGTACGAAAGAGGAGGCGGGCAGCCGCGTGGAACCGGAGGAAGATTTGCGACTTATATGCATTGCAGTACAGGAACCCGGGCCCTATTTTGTTGCCTTTGATGACGACGACGAAAACTCCGATGAACCATGACTCTGCTGTCCTTCCGGCTGCTTCTCTCCCTCGGACTCTTTCTTGCGTTGAACGGGTGTGCTTCAGTATTGAAAGGGACGAAGTCCAGCGTCTCGGTGGACATCCCTCCGGAGACGGAGATCAGAAATTTCAGTGGCTACGATTACTCACGGTCGCGGAACCGTTCTGATTCCGGCACACGTCTGAAGTTGCGGTCGGGGCGGCTGTTTCTGCTTGAACTGGTCAACGGCGAGGACCGGGACTCGGTTCTGCTTGAGCCGGAACTCAACGGCTGGTACCTGCTGGCAGATCTTTATATGTGGCCGATTGCATTGCCGATCGATCTGGGAAACGATGCCATGTATGACTTCGACAAGGATGACGTCTCTTTTCCCTCTCTCCACAAACCCCGGGTCGATTCGGTCGTTCCCATCCTGAACATCTATCATGTTCGAAAGGTCCGGAACAGGACGTCGGGTACCGGAGGAGGCACGGAATATCAGCTCGGAGATTTCGGTATCCTTCTCAGTGCTCATCTGGGCATTCGTTCCACTCCGTCGCAGCCGCCGATTCTCGGAAACGAGTTTGGAATCTATGCAGGATATCGCATTCTTCCCCCCTTTGCCCTTACTTTTCATACCGGCGTCAGTGGTCTTCTGAATTTCGCTCCACCCGAAGCCTCTATCTATATGGAAGGATGGCTGAATGATCTCTCACTCGACGTGCGTTGGTACCCGGAAAGACGGGTGTACCTACTTGCCGGTCTCGAGCATCTGACGATCTCGGCCGATTCGCTCTATCAGAGTGATCGTTCGCCCTGGCAGATCATTCCCGGGGCATCGATCTCCGAGTCGACGTTTGCATTCGCTGTGGGAGGGGGATTTGCAATCCAGGGATTCTTCGTCGAGTACCGCCGTGACTTCGGATTGAAACGGTTTCGGATCGATGAGAACTTTTCGAATACGATTCGTCAGGGGACGTTCCGATTCGGAGTGAACCTGGAATTGTAGGACGGTCGTGTGCCTCCATTGCGTCTCGCTACGGAGAGTGGGTTGCCGGACTCTCTTCTCTGCGCTATGCCGCGACTTCATCCACTCCGATCTTCGGGCACATCTCCCGCAACGGACAGGTCGGACATTTCGGTCTTCGTCCGGTACAGATATGTTTGCCGAAAGGGACCAGCAGCCGATTGATCTCCACCCGGTACTGCTCCGGAAGTTTTTCCTCCAGTTTCGCCATCGTCCCTTCCGGTGTTCCGCTTGCAACGTAGCCCCATCGGTTGGTCACCCGGTGGACGTGAATATCCACGCCGATCTTCGGGGTGTCGCAGGCGATCCCCAGCACAAGGTTGGCGCACTTCGGTCCGACGCCTTTGAACGAGAGGATCGCGTCTTCATCGCACGGCATCTCTCCTCCATACTCTTCCACGATCCGTCGGGCGATCTCCCGAATCTGCTCTCCCTTCCTCGGCGCAAACGTCGCCTCGCGGATCAGTCCGGCGATCTCCTCGCTGCTTAGCGCAAGCATCTTCGCGGGCGTGTCGGCCCCGGCAAACAGGCGGCGCGAACAGGGGAGCGTCGTCTCGTCATACGTCCGAATGGAAATGATGCAGGCGACCAGT
>CBFGQN010000253.1:0-6331 GCA_965650895.1 uncultured Ignavibacteria bacterium
AGGAGAGGAAAGTCCGAACTCCATAGGGCAGTGCGCCGGGTAATTCCCGGGCGGGGCGACCCGACGGACAGTGGCACAGAAAACAAACCTCCCGGGGCAACCTGGGGAAGGGTGAACAGGTGGGGTAAGAGCTCACCGCGTCGGCGGGTAACCGCGACGGCAGTGCAAACCCCGCGCGGAGCAAGGCCAAGCAGATGTTCCGAAGTCGTCCGCTTCTCCGTCTTCGGACGGAAACATCGGGTAGGCCGCTTGAGGGTCGGAGCAATCCGGCTCCCAGATAAATGACTGCCCCCTTCAGATTCATGCTTCGGTATGGCAGGAGGGACGGAATTCGGCGTACAGAGAGGCCTCGGAGAAAAATGGAAAGGGATGAAGATCGGACCTGATACAGGTCTTCTTCATCCCTTTTTCGTTACGTGGGTGCGGTAGTCCGCCGCGGCGGATACGTGCAGGGGTATATCGGTGTGAGCATCAGCTCCCTTCGCCCCTTAGCAAGCGAATCCGTTCACGGACTTCGGAGGTCCGCTGGGAAGCGGGGAACTCTACAAGGATGCGAGTATAGAGTTCCAGAGCCCGGCCGGTCTGCTTCATATCGACGTCGGCAATCTCCGCCGCCAGAAACAACGCCTCCTCGGCATGCGTTCCGTCCGGATAGACCTCGACGATCCGAAGGGCCGCCTCCGACGCCTCCTCATACTTTTCCCTGCGACGCAATCCCGCCGCTTTCATGAACATCGCGTCGTCGGCAAGCGTCCCTTCCGGATTTGCCTTGACGGCGGCTTCGGCGGCGGTGATCACCCCTTCCCAGTCGCGACGCCGCTCCCTGTACCTCCCCTCGACGTAATGTTCCAGTGCCGTGCGGTTCTGCTCAAGATGTTCCTGCAAGAGAAACAACCAGGCAAGGGCATCGTTGGCCGCATCGCTCCCGACATCATCGGTCAAAGCGGTCAGCGAATCGACCCCCTCGGTAAAGTCTCCCGAATAGAGGAACGTCTCGGCGTAGCGAAGCCGGGCAACGTCGCGCAACCGTTCAGCATCGGGAGCAGAAGCCGGCTGCTCCGCGGCCCGGCGATAGCGTTGGCGAGCTTCTTCGATCGATGCGGTCTGCAACGTCAGATCGGCACTGAGAAGCAGTCCCTCCAAAGCGTGCGGAGACCTCCGATCGAACGGCTCCCGGTCAAGCGTCTTGAGCCCCTCCTCCGGCTCATTCAGCACATCGGCCTGAAGCCGGGCAATGGCCAGCCGGGCCTGCTCCCCCATCGATCCGTCCCGTCCGTACTCCAGCACTTCGCGATACCGGGCGATCAGTTCCCGTGCGGCCTCTTTCGAGAGATTCCCCTCCTCTCCGTATTGCTGTTGTAATGCGTAGACATAGCTGTACATCACCGATGGAGTGAGCGCGTGATTCCGGTCGAAGTTGGCGAGAAAGTATTCAAACGCACGGATCGCCTGATCGTATTTCGCCCCGCGCAGCATCCGGTCGGCAAAGGCATAGATCTCCGACCCCCTCCCTCCCCGTTTCCGATCCAGACGGGTGACGACGACGAATGCGGATGAATCATCCCCTTTTTCGGAATAGAGCCAGGCGAGAAGTTCCAGATATTCCGGATGGTCCTTCCGTGCCTCGGCCAGATGCTCCGTTACCCTGATCGCCGCTTCGACTCCGGCCGGAGTATCGGTTATCAGACTCAGTCCGGCCTGCACATAGCCGAGACGTCCGGGACCTTCGGCCAGAAGATCGACATATTCGTTTGCCGACTTTCCGTACTCGCCGAGTATGGCGTAGAGACGGGCCAGGCGATCGGCAATAACCATGTTCCGACCGAACCGTTTTCGCGCAAGTTCGTAGACGCCGACGGCTTTATCGAAGAGACGGAGTTGCATCTGCGACTGACCGACCTTGATATAGGTATCGACATCTCTCCCCCCCACCTCCAGAGCCTTTGCCCAGGCCGCATCAGCTTCTGAAGCATTACCGGCACGCTGCAGAAGTTCGGCGTGGAGAATCAGCAGATCGACATCGTCGGCATAGCGTTCCAGCCGTTTCTCGACAATGGGCGCAAGGGCATCAAATCTGCCGAGCTGCAGCCAGACCCGTTGCAATCCATCGAAGTAGCTTCGGGAATCGGGATCGATCTCAAGAAGTTCCTGGTAGATGCGGGCGGCCGAGGGGAGATCGCCGCTTGTCTCGTAACTCTGCGCCATCTTGTAGAGCCGGTCCTCATCGGAAATCTCCGGCTGGGCGAACAGTCGCGTGCCGACCGCACATGAAATCAACATCACGCACAGCGCCACGGGGGATCGTCTTCTTATCATATATATGCTCCTTCTTCTTCCATCATCATCACGGGAATCACATGCTCCTGCACCGGTTCCGACGGGATCAGCACCTGGCCATCTTCAGTGATAATCACATCCAGTTCGGACCGGATACCGAACTTGCCGGGGAGATAGATGCCCGGCTCGATTGAAAAAGATGTAGCCGGCAGAATCGGACGCTCATCCCGCGTCTCGAAGTTATCGAGGTTTGTCCCGGCGCCGTGAAGATCGGTGCTGATGCTGTGTCCGGTCCGGTGGATAAAGTATTCGGCATATCCGGCATCGGCGATAACGGTCCGGGCCTTGTCGTCGAGTCGGGCACCGGTGATCTCCACCCCTTCGGCAAAGGCCTCACTGACGGCACGGGCGGAGAGGTCGCGCGCCATCCTGACGATCTCGAACACCTTCGCATATTCCTCCGGCACCTCCTCGCCGACATAGCCGGTCCAGGTGATGTCGCCGTAGACCGATCCTTCCCGTTGCTCCTTTGCCCAGAGATCGATCAGCACGAACGATCCCGACCCGATCACCGAGGCGTTCTCACGCGTCGGCTGGTAGTGGGGGTTGGCGCTGTTCGGACCGACCGAGCAGTTCGGATCGTGATCTGTGACCAGTCCCCGCTCGTCGAAGCGCTCCAGAATGTACTGCACGACATCGAACTCGGTGATCTTCTCACCGGCGCCGACGTTCCTGCGAATAAACCCGAAAGCGGACATCATCACTTCGCGGCAGGCCTTGCCGGCCCGGATACCCGATTCGATCTGCCATCCTTCCAGACGACTCTCGAGACGGGCAATCAGTTCACCCGAGGAGACGACGCTTGTGCCGAACGACCGGATCAGCTCAACGGTCCCGGCATCGACCTTTGCAACAACCGGCAGTGCATTGTTCGGCGAATATTCCATGGCAACTTCCGGGACGCCATTGAGCATTTCCCGCAGCCCTTCCTCATACTCGGTCTGGCTGGAATAAAACCTCACCGGCCCCGGCATTCCCTCGGCAAGATGGGGTTCAATTCTGTGTACCAGTCCGCGCGGTTCTCCTTCGGCAGGAATCAGTAGCGCCCAGCGTCGGGTCTGGTGCGTCTCCGACGTCAGCCCCAGAAGACGGGAGGCGATAACGTTGCTCTCCCTGAAATTGCTGAGAAGCCAGGCATCGGTGCCGGCTTCGTGCATTGCCCGTTGAATGCGTTGCAGTTGTTCAGTAGTCATTGCAGATATGTTTTACGATTGGATTGCGACTCTTCTATCACGTCCGATACTTCCTGCTATTGTCAATAGCCGTTGCAGCCGGTCGAACCGTACAAAAGTAGCTGTGATAATTCAATTCTTGTCTGTATACTTCCGGCTGACGGGATCGTTATCTGTTCACGATTCATCAGGTGGGCCATGCAATACTCAATCCGCAAGATACTTGCTCCGACGGACTTCTCCGACCATTCCGGTCATGCACTGGGATATGCCCGCACATTTGCCGAACGCTGGAGTGCCGAGTTGCATCTGCTGAACGTGATTGAACCGGCAGTCTTCCCGACCGAAGCGGGATTGACGCCGATCGGAACGATGAAACTGGGAGAGGAGATGGAGACGGCCGCAGAGCTGCAGTTGAAGAAGATTGCCTCTTCGGATCAGCTCGACGGACTCCAGATCCGAACCGGAGTTGCGCACGGACGGGCAAGTACGGCAATTATCGAGTATGCCCGAAGGAACGACATCGATCTGATTATCATTGCCACGCACGGAAGGCGGGGGCTGGAACATCTGATTTTCGGCTCGACCGCCGAACGGGTCGTACGGGAGGCCCCCTGTCCTGTTCTCACCGTCCGACCGGCCGAAAGCCGATCGACCGACTAACACTATTGCACCAACTTTTTTCTATGCCACACAGCAGGAACTCGTTCATTACCATCGAACGGCATATTGCCGATCAGGAACACCTCCACCTTTACGCCACCGGCGCATTCAGTCGACTTCTGCGCGATCTGATGCTGGCCATTCGCGTCATCTCCCGGGAAGTCCGTCGGGCCGGACTGGTCGATATTTTCGGAACCACAGGAGAGGAGAACGTCCACGGCGAGACCGTCAGGAAACTGGACGTCTTCTCGAACGACACGATCATCAGGGCAATGCGCTACGGCGGGCATCTCTGCGCGATGGCCTCCGAGGAGTCTGAAGGGATCATCTCCATTCCGAACGACATTCCGAAAGGGAGCTATGTTCTCCTGTTCGATCCTCTCGACGGATCGACGAACATCGACATCAACGTCACGATCGGCACCATCTTCTCGATCTTCCGCCGCGTCTCCCCCGACATCGATCGTCTCGGTGACATGAACGATCTGATCCAGCCCGGATACCGTCAGGTGGCCGCAGGTTACGCACTCTACGGATCAAGCACCGTCCTGGTCTACACCACCGGAAACGGCGTCGATATGTTCACTTATGATCCGACGCTGGGGGAATTTCTTCTCTCGAATCAATCGATCCGGATTCCGGATCACGGCGGCTATTATTCGATCAACGAGGGGAACTCCGTGTACTGGCACAGAGGAATGCAGGATTATATCTCCCACGTGAAGCAGATCGACAAGGAGACCTCCCGTCCCTACACCCAGCGCTACATCGGCACGGCCGTCGCCGACGTTCATCGGACATTGATGTACGGCGGCATCTTCCTCTATCCGGGAGACAGGAAAAGTCCGAACGGAAAACTCCGCCTGATGTACGAAGTAAATCCTCTGGCCATGCTGATCGAGCAGGCCGGGGGGACGGCAATCGACGGACGGAACCGGGTGCTGGACATCGTTCCGGAGAGTCTGCATCAACGTTGCCCGCTGATCTGCGGCAGTCCGAAAGACGTCGAGGAAGCCCGGTCGTTCGTCGAACGGGATCCGATCGGTGCAGAGGAAACCGTACCGCAAAAACTGCCGTCGACCGCATGAGTTCCGAACGGAGCCTTCCGCGACTTCTTCTGACGATCGGCGACATCAACGGCATCGGTCCGGAGGTGCTGCTGAAAGGGCTGCTCCGTCTCCTCCCCTCCCGTTCCTTTGTTCCTGCAATTATCGGGAACGTACGGCTGTTGCGCGACTATGTGATGAAGCTGCCGATAGACCAGGTAAGTGTCGGAGAAACATCCCTTGATCTATGCGGAGAGACCGTACCGATCATTGACATCCCCTCCGAGGCCACGCTGAATCCGGGAGCCGAAACGGCAGAAGCCGGCAAGCTGGCGGGAGATGCGATCAAGCGTGCGGTCGCCATACTTTGCGACGGCGATGCCGAAGGAATGGTGACCATGCCGATTTCGAAAAACGGTCTGAACCGGGGGGGACATCACTGGCCGGGGCATACGGAGATGATCGCCGAACTTTCCGGCGGCGGAACACCTCTGATGATTCTTGCAACCGAGGGACTCCGAGTCGCCCTGATGACCATCCACGTTCCTCTCTCCCTCGTGTCATCGCTGATTACGCCTGCTCTGGTCACGCAACGGATTCAATCCTTCCATCAATCGCTGCAAATGGATTTCGGCGTTTCCTCCCCCCGCATCGCCCTGCTCGGAGTAAATCCTCACGCGGGAGAAGAGGGGACGATCGGACGTGAAGAGCAGGAGATACTGCTGCCGGTGATCAGACAACTGATCGACGAGGGCTATCGACTGGAAGGACCGTTCCCTGCCGACGGATTCTTTGCCCGCTTCAGGCCGGGCGATTACGATGGTGTTCTGGCATCCTACCACGATCAGGGACTCATCCCGCTGAAGATGCTCGCTCGTGGAGCCGGCGTCAATATCACCGCCGGACTTCCAATTGTCCGAACCTCTCCCGACCATGGAACGGCATTCGGCATTGCCGGTAACGGCACGGCAGATGAGTCGAGTACGGTCGAGGCCATCGACACGGCTCTGCGGATTATCGGGAACAGGAAGGAATACAATCGTCGGGAAGCATGACAACGCAACGGAGTGAAGAGACCATGATCGACCTGCAGAACGTCACGATTGCACATCG
>CBFGQN010000254.1:0-6322 GCA_965650895.1 uncultured Ignavibacteria bacterium
AAACCTTTGCCCCTCATCGGGAGACGTTGAATGGTTGGGTAGTCGAGAGTCGCGGGATTGTAGAGGGCAAAACCTTTGCCCCTCATCGGGAGACGTTGAATGGTTGGATAGTCGGGAGTCGGGGATCTTTCGAGAAGCAATCGACATGCACATAAACCCCAAGCTGCCTCGACTTTCGACTCTCGACTCATGACCCTCGACTCATGACTTCCAACTCCCGACTCTCTCCCCATCTTTCCTCCCCGTTTCGTATCTTGTCGCCGATCTTTTATACCCCGTCGTGTGAAAAGGTTTTTGCATTTTTCATTTTGAATTCTTCATTGACTGAGAGATTTCGCCTATGAACACCGGACGTCACATTTCGCTGCGCCGCATCGGCCTTCCTCTGCTGATGCTTCTTGCCGGCTCGCTCACCGCCTTCGCTCAGAAGTCGGACGGCAACAAGGTCTACTACGAATCGGGCGAGCTTCACTATGAGTATGGTATGGAGCGTGGAGTTCTCCAGGGAGTAACGAAGGAGTATTTCAAGGACGGGAAAGTCCGTTTCGAGTGGAGCTATCGCGAGGGAGTGCTTCAGGGAACGTCGAAGGAGTATTATCCCGACGGCAAGCTGAAGGGAGAGTGGAACTATGTGGACGGGAAGCTGCAGGGGGCCAGCACGATCTACTACCCGAACGGAGAGAAGAAGTATGTGATGGAGTACGATCAGGGGACAAAGAACGGCTGGACGAGAGAGTACTACGAAAGCGGTCAGGTGAAGAACGAATGGCCCTTCAAGCGGGGTCGCGTCGACGGGACCGTGAAGGGATATACCGAAACGGGAGAGACCGTTGCAGAGTGGAGCTACTCCAACGGCAATTACAACGAGTGAACGTCGTCGGGGAGATCTTCCGACAACTATGAAAGCTTCGGCACTCCGGTCAGAACCGGGGTGCCGTTGTTTTTCAAATAACACCGATTGAAAGAGAATGGAACCGACAACAGAAATGCAACGCGGGGTGGAGAATCCCGAGATCATCGATCTGATCACCTCCGACGCACGGAACGGAGAGGTCGTTCTGCTGATTATCGAACGTCGCCCCTGGGGGAGCGATCCGAAACAGTTGATGCAGTTCGATGAGAAACTGAACCGGTATTTCGCCTATGTTCTGGACGGATTTCTCGGCAGACAGTATCCGCAGTATGCCGGCATGCCGGTCCGCATCCGGATCGACTGCGCCGACGCTCCGACCGACGAGCGGACGCTCCGCTTTCTTGAAGGGGTGGAGATGGTCTGCGAACAGAACGGCATCGGCTTCACGGTGAGGGTCTCCGCAGAGATGTAGGTTCTCCCGTCAGGGATCAGGGGGGGAACTCCCCTCTCTCCTGTTCTTCTCCCCCGGTTCGGCTTTCCTCTTTGCCATCAATTGACGTCAGCAACCATTAACATGTTCCCGGCCGTGTCCAGACAATCAGATTCCTCAGCTCATCCGCTTCTCCGCCTCTGGCGTTATGCCGGAGATTATCGTGGCCGCATCCGGCTTGCGACGCTCTGCTCGGTACTGAACAAGATTTTCGATCTGGCCCCGCCGGTCCTGATCGGCGCAGCAGTCGACATCGTCGTACGGCGTGAAGATTCGATCATCGCCGACTGGGGCATTCCCGATCCGACCGATCAGTTGATCGTGCTGGCGGTTCTCACGTTCATCATCTGGAGTCTTGAGTCGGTCTTCGAATATGCCTTCGCCCGCCTCTGGCGGAATCTTGCCCAGTCGATCCAGCACGACATCCGGCTTGACTCCTATCGTCATGTCCAGCAGATCGAATCGGCCTGGTTCGAGCGGCAGCGCCACGGCTCGCTGATGTCGATCCTGAACGACGACATCAATCAGCTTGAACGCTTTCTGGACAGCGGGGCGAACGATATCATCCAGCTCGGGGTCACGGTTGTCACGATCGGCGGCGCCTTCTTCATCCTTGCGCCGAACGTCGCCTGGATGGCAATGCTTCCGATGCCCTTCATCATCTGGGGATCGATCGCCTTCCAGAAAAAACTGGCCCCCTACTACGCCGACGTCCGGAACAAGGTGGGACATCTCAACAGTCGCCTCTCGAACAACTTCAGCGGCATCACGACGATCAAGAGCTTTACGGCCGAGGAAGTGGAGGCGGAGAAGATCAGAATCGACAGCGAGGCCTACCTGATGAGCAACCGGGCGGCCATCCGGCTGAGCGCCGCCTTCACGCCACTGATCCGGATTGTGATCCTCGTCGGCTTCACCGCCACGATCCTCTTCGGCGGCATTGACGCCCTTAATGGAGAACTGGCCGTGGCCACATACAGCGTTCTGGTCTTCCTGACCCAGCGTTTGCTCTGGCCGCTGACCCGTCTGGGACAAACCCTTGACCTGTACCAGCGGGCAATGGCCTCGACGATCCGCGTGCTGAACCTGCTGGACACGCCGATCGCCATCCGTTCGGGAGAAACTCCCCTGCCGACAAGCGAAGTTGCGGGACGCATTGAACTTGAGAAGATCTCTTTCTCCTATTCCGACCGCGATCCGGTCTTCAACGACTTTTCGCTGACGATTCCGGCCGGAAGGACGCTTGCAGTCGTCGGTTCCACCGGTTCGGGAAAGAGCACGCTGGTGAAGCTGCTGTTGCGCCTCTACGATGTGGATGAAGGGAAGATCATGGTCGACGGAGTTGATATTCGCGATCTGCAACTGAACGATCTGCGCCGGGCGATCGGCCTGGTCAGTCAGGATATTTTTCTCTTCCACGGAACGGTTGCCGAGAATATCCGCTACGGTCGACCGGAGGCGACGGATGAGGAAGTGGTTCGGGCGGCGATGATTGCCGAGGCGGACGAGTTCGTCACGGCGTTGCCGCAGGGCTACGACACGATTGTGGGGGAGCGGGGAGAACGCCTTTCCGGAGGTCAGCGCCAGCGCATCTCGATTGCCCGGGCGGTGCTGAAGGATCCGCCGATCCTGATTCTGGACGAGGCGACTTCAGCAGTCGACAACGAGACCGAGGCGGCCATCCAGCGGTCGCTGGAAAAGATCGCCGTCGACCGAACGACGATCGTGATCGCCCACCGGCTGTCGACGATCAGGAATGCGGACAGAATTATCGTGCTGGAGAACGGAAGGATCGAAGAAGAAGGAAAGCATGAAGAGTTGCTGGAACTGGAGGGGGTCTACGAACGACTCTGGAGCGTGCAGACGGGAGAACGGCACCTTCACGAGGAGCCGACGCCGCGGCATTAGGGGAGAAGCTCGCCGACCAGGCATCATGACAATGCAAAGCCCCGGCGTTGCGGGAACGCCGGGGCTTTGTTGTGTTGATGATCTGACGGTTCTACCGATTGCTTCGTTCTTCGGAAACCGACGGACCGGCCTGCAGCTACTGAACGGACTCTCCGCCACTCCCGACCCTCGACTCCCGACTCTCCAACGCCCGAACCGCCTGCTCCAGCAACTGCTGGGTACGCTCCAGTTCTTCCGTCTTCCGTTGAAGCTCCCGAAGAAGAATTGCCGTGTCACTCTCCGTCTCATCCGTCATCATCCCGTCGTTCGGAGCGGACGGAGCCGTCGGCGTTTGCCAGACGAGGGAGTAGCGTTTGCCGTTGACCGCCTGAATCGTCAGGACGTCGCCGACTGTGCCGGGCGTCAGAGGAAGCACGTACTCGAATGTTCCTGTCTGATCGCCGGCCTGGAACGAGGAGTAATATGTGTTCAGGCCCGGATAGTCGCCGGTCGGATTGTCCGGGATATAGAATCGGAGTTGCCGTGCCGTGTCGTCATTGTTGGCAAGCCACAGGTTGACGTTGCCGAAGACGGCCGTCTTCGCGGCGGCGATCTTCATCTGACGATTGGTCCCCGGATTCTCACCGAGGAACCCGAAGCTCTGATCTCCCTTTAAACTCAGACCGAATCCCCCCGGAATTGCGCTGTAGTCCCCCTCCGCCTTGTTGAAAACTCCGCCCGATACGCTTCCCCCCAATCCGGAGGCACGATTTGCCTGGCCACCCGATGCGGTCGAGTAGACGCCGGAGGCGACGTTGGCAAGTCCGCCGCCGACAGTGGCATATTTTCCCGAGGCCGTGTCGTTTACTCCTCCGGCAACGGTAGCGCCGGTTTCCGACGAGTTGTTGAACCGTCCTCCAGCCACTGTGGAGTATTCATCGGAGGTTGCGTTGGCCTCTCCTCCGGCGATGGTCCCTCCGGTTCCGAAAACAAGATTGTTGATTCCGCCGCCGATCGTCCCTCCGGTTCCGCTTGCTCTGTTGCCGTCTCCTCCGGACACTGTGGTGGAGATGCTCTCGGCCGAGTTATCCTTCCCTCCGCTCACCGTTGCGTTCCAGTTGCGCGCCCGGTTGCGAAGTCCGCCGCCGACGGTCGCCGAGTTGGCCTCGGCCTGATTGCTGAAACCTCCTCCTATCGTCGCCGACTGTCCGGAGGCCGCATTGTTGCTCCCTCCGGAGACCGTGGCGTTCACCCCGGTTGCACTGTTCCCCTTGCCGCCGCCGACGGTCGTGAAGTCGGCCGACACGATGTTCGGCTCGCCGAACGTTCCCCCTCCGGCAACCGTGACTCCCGCATAGAGTCCGGTCAGGCTGTTGCCGTAGAACCCGCCGATGATGTTCGGACTGTTATCGTTCGGCTCCAGACGGAGCACCCGACCCCGTCCGGCGGTCACGTCCTGATCGTGTCCCCCCTCGTCGACATGAATTTCAAAAGGACGATCATCCGAGGTTCCGATAAAGTTTTCATCCGGATCGGTGCCGCCGTTTCCTCCGAGCAGCCACCCGTCGCCGTTCCCCCCGCCGCCGGTTGTCCCGGTATCGCTGGTGATGGTCACCACATTACCGTTTACCGAGAGCCGTGTTCCTCCCCCTCCCTGCAAGACAACCTGGCCGCTCAGGCCGTTCACCGAGCGGACCACTCCGGTTGCCGTGGCAGACAAGGCTTCGGCAACGGCCGCCGTGTCCGACCGTCCGGCACGCCCCGCCGTTGTCGCCCGGGAGGCGTTCAGGGCATAGGGACTTGCCGTCAGGGATGTGCGGGGAGCAAGCTCGTTCCCTTCGTCAATCTTCACTCCAAGCCAGTACTCCCGTCCGAACTCCACGCTCTCCGGTATCGGACCGATGAGAAGGGAAAAAAGTCCGCCGACCACTTCAGCCGCCACCTTCTGTTCATAGACCGGCGCTCCGCCGGTCGACGAGGTGTAGAAGGCCATCGTGAAATCATGCGGACCGTCGCTCAGGGGCGATCCCGTTGCATCGTGAGCGATCCCCTGATAACTGATAACGCGCGGGATCTGCGCCGTGATGTCTGTTGATGCACCGAGCGTAATGAAGAAAAGAAGAGTACCGGCAAGAAGTATCCAGGCTTTTCGCATGTCGTGTTTGTGGTTTGTGATTATTGTTGCGGGGAGGAGGGAAACAGGGGACGATGGGTACGAGGGAGACAAGGGGACCGGGGGAGAGATCGGGAGTCGGTTGCTGAGAACCGTTCCCTGAAAGCTCAACGCCGGATGGTGACGAAGGGGACAGGCGGACAGAAGAGAACGAGGAGAGCCGTTCTCTCTGTTCGTGCCGTCGATCCTTTGAACCGTCATCCATCTCAACTCGCTCTTTCTTTGTTCGGTTGTTTGCAGGGGAGTTGCAAATCCGGCCGTTCGACCATTCCTCTGTTGATCGGCTGTTCAACTGTGCGGCTATGTTATCCCGGCGGCTTTGTACTTCAGGATTCTCCAGAATTACAAAGCCGCCAATCTCGGGGTCTCCCGCCGTCGGTGTGAATCCGACGGCTACCGAATCATTCGCTGCGGCGGACTTCCATACCCGGACACTCTCACGCTCCCATACCCACGCAATCTCACACTCCTCCGCGTAGGGGCAAAGATTTTTGCCCCCTACTTTTTCTTGTTGCCTGACGAGCCCGGCGGTACGCGACCCTGCATTTCGGCCATCTTCTGTGCCTCCTCCATCTTTGTCGCCAGCCACCCCTTCTTCTTGTTCTTTGCCTGCGCCTTCAACTGTTCCAGCGTCAGTCCGTTCTCCGCCGCCCGACTCCGCATGTAGAAGTGCTGGATGATGGAGAGGACATTATAGGTAAAGTAGTAGAGGTTCAATCCCGAAGGGAAGTGATTGAACGCAATCGTCAGGAAGATCGGCATGATATAGATGAATGCCTTCTGCTTCGGATCGGTGATCATCAGCTTCTGCTGGATGAACAGGGTAGCCCCCATGATCAGGGCAAGGCCGCTCAACTGGTCCCCGATGAGAGGAATACTACCGGGCAAATGGATCAGTGTATCGGGTACCGACAGATCG